>CAIQGA010000087.1 GCA_903871235.1 uncultured Chlorobiaceae bacterium | reverse complement strand
GAACCTCTGGCAGAAGCGCCACTCCTTGCAGGGCTGCCCGAAACCGTTGCCAATAAATTCACCTACGACGAACAGAGCAAAACCTGCACCTTTGTCGGCTTCATGGAAGAGCCGGAGAAGTACGCGATTCTTGATTGCTGCACAACGCCGGAAGCGAGGGCAACTATCGAGCGGCTCTATCGCAAAAGCTGTGGCATACCGCCGGAACAGCCAAAAACAGCGGCTGAACGCGACATTGACTTCTCGGTTCCTCTCCTCTCCGTGCAGCAGGGCGACCTTTTTGAACCCTTCGAGGAGAGCCATTTCCTTGAAATTCCGTGGAGACTCTCCAAATACCCGCCGACCTTCACCGAGTCAGACTATGCAGCAAAGCAGTTTGACGGCAAGGTGATTGATATTGACGTTGATGAGCGCGGCAAGGTCTCAAAGTCATTCCTCAAGGATTTGCGCCACCAGATCTCGTTTCTGGAGCCGGATGATGACGAAAGTGTGGCAACGCTGGTTCACTGGATTGACCGGAACATCCCGAACCGTACCGATATCTTCCCGTCAGAGAGCGGCCCCTGGCTGATCGGTGTTATTCACTATCTCCTGAACGAGCGAAATATCTCCCTTCAGGAGCTTTACCACGACAAGTACACCCTGCGCCAAAGGATTGTCGCAAAAATAGATGCCCTGCGCAAAGCCGAACGGCAGAAAGCATATCAGGCATTTCTTCTGCCGGAATGCGCAACCCCGATTGTGGTGACGCCAGCCCGATGCTTCAGGTTCAAACCCGACGAATACCCCTGCAACGCAAAATATCAGGGCAGTTTCAAGTTCAGGAAGCACTACTACAAGGAGATTGCCTCCCTGAATGGCGAAGAGGAGGAGTGCGCCATCTACCTCGATCAACTCGCCGAAGTTGCATTTTGGGTGCGCAACATCGAACGGCGCGAGTTCCACTCCTTCTGGCTCCAAACCTCCACCGACAAATTCTATCCCGACTTTGTCTGCAAACTCAAGGACGAGCGTTTTCTCGTTGTCGAGTACAAAGCGGAGACATCATGGAGCAATGAAGATTCACGAGAGAAACGCGCTTTGGGTGAGTTGTGGGAGAAGCGCAGCAACGGCGCCTGCTTGTTTGTGATGCCCAAGGGGAGGGACTTGGCGGGGATTGGGGGGAAGGTAAAGACGTAAAATAATTCGGATGCATACTCATGTCTCCCCAAAGTTAAAAAAATCGGGAGAAAACAATCCAGAGGCGCTGCTTGCTGTAGCCAATCAGTCGTCGGAGCGCCTTGCTGTGCAGCATACGGCCTTTATTGCGGCATGTGCCTATCTGCGGTTATTGTGTTTGGCACAACTGACCTCGACCTGCTGATTGGCAAGGGTATCAAGTTACCTTTTGTGGATGTGGAGATGCCGATTGTCGGTTTTTTTGCTTTTGCGCCCTTTATTCTGGTGCTGGTACATTTTAATCTGCTGCTGCAACTTCAGCTCTTGTCGCGCAAACTCTTTGCATTCGATGCAGCCGCGCAGCAGGATAATGGCATTGGCGGGTTGCGCGACCGCCTGCACATTTTTCCCTTTACCTACTATCTGGTTGGTCAGCCAAGCCCACTGGTGAAACCATTCCTCGCGGTGATGACCTCCATAACGCTGGTGCTGTTGCCGCGTTTTGTCCTCTTTTCCATGCCGCTTGCGTTCCTGGCCTACCAGGAGGAGAGTGTTACCTGGCTGCAACGCCTGGCGATTTTGCTTGATGTTGCCCTGATCACCATTTTCTGGCCCACCATTCTGCACCCGAAGGACGACTGGAAAAGCTATTGGCGCACACTGATTGCGGCGCATGTTCCCCGCCGGGGGGTATGGCTTTCGTTTCTGCTCTTGTTTGCCGGGTTCTCAATCTGCTTGTTTGCTGTTGATGGAAAAATTGCCTTTACAGGGGCTTTTGTGCTTTTGCTCTCCACCCTCTCTTTTGCGTTTCGTGACAACAAGTGGAAGGGATCATCCCGAAGGTATAAAGTTATTATGTTGCTTGTTGCTGTGCTCATCATTGCTTTGGCCGTTTGGGTGCTGGCGGGTGGTGGTCTTCGTGTTATGGGTGAAACGTCTGTTATTATTTTTTTCTGTCTCTCTCTACTTATCCCGCTTGTTGTGTTTTGGCACAGTAAAGCTCCACGTGGAAGCTTTGCCCTGTTATTGACGTTGTTTATTGGATTGCAACTGCTACTTGCTTTTATGGTTGATGGGGAGCAATTGGAACAGGGCGTAATAAGGATTCAATCCTCAAAATTGGAATGCTCATATTTGTCAACGTTACCTCTTTTGGCGGGTAAACGCCAGCTTGACTTGCACGAACAGCTTTTGTTTGCCAAACCACCCAAGCCCGAGACGCTCGCCCTGATTCGATCAGGAAAATGGGCAGAAGGGTTAAAACAGGTCGAGCCAATAAATCTATACGGCAGGAACTTGCGACATGCTGTTCTGACCAAAGCCATGCTTATCGGCGGGGACTTGAGAGCGGCAAATCTTCAGTGCGCGGACTTGAGGGTGGTAAATCTTCAGGGTGTCCATTTGTATGCCGCAAATCTTCAGGGCGCAGACTTGGGATTTGCAGTTCTTCAAGGTGCGGACTTGTGTTATGCTGAGCTTCATGGGGCTGATTTTACAGATGCAGTAACAACACTCATTGACGCAAGAGGGGTCAACTTGGAGCCTTTGGATAAAACTTATGTCGATAATT
>CAIQGA010000086.1 GCA_903871235.1 uncultured Chlorobiaceae bacterium | reverse complement strand
TACTCAATATTGTTATAGCATGGATAGTATCGAATGGTACAATGGTGGAGTTATTTTCTACATTGCGCGATTTAAATATCGCAAAAAATTATGGGAAAGCTTCTGTTTAATTAAGGCTGTTGATGGTCTTGTAGTTTACTCAACAGCAACCTTCATGTGGGTCATGTAAACTTCCTCGTGCGGGCGCGACTGGATTTCTTCACTGGATGCGGTCTCAAAGAATAACTCCAAGGCTTCACGAAGATTATCACGGGCTTCTTCAATGCTCTCTCCCTGGCTTGCAATATCAAATTCGGGGCAGAGGGAGACATATCTCCCTTCTTCATGCGTGATAATGACAGTCAGTTGTTTTTGCATGGATTGTATCCGCTTTGTCTGAAAATTTTTAAGCTTCTTTTCCACAGGTGGAGAAATTCGATTCGACCCATGAAGTTGTACTAACAAGGTAAAAAAAATAATGAACAGCAATGCCGGTGATTGAGTACGTTGAAACTGCATGGGAGCGAGGAGTCTTGGCTCTGTACATTATCCTTGTTTTCTTCCAAGCTGGGGATTGGCGTTCCCAGGGTGCAGCAACACTGATGGATGCCAAGGTTGCAAGTTCAGTCTGCTCCAGGGTAAGCGTGGGATACCCAAGGCGCGGAATTCCTTCTCCTTGGTAGGCGGAGGGTTCTCTGTGAAGCGCAGTATCAATCAAAAGAAATATTCTTTACATTGAATCAGGTGTCGCAATGTTCACCGTTCGGCTGGAAATCTCCACTTCCGTTATTGAGCTGAAGCGATGGCTCATGCATACGGAGTGCTTGATGCCAGCAAGCTATTCATCAACATCAGCAAGAGAACAACAGGATGATTACGTCATTTAATATCACAAACTTTGGGCCGTTATCTTCTTTACGGGGAGAGGGTTTGGGGAAGCTCAACCTGGTGCTTGGCGCCAATAGCTGCGGAAAGACCTTTCTTCTCAAGGCGCTGTATGCAACGATGCGCGCACAGGAAGAGAGTGGAAGGGGTGAAGATCCTCGTGACTTTTCCGAGGTGTTGGGTGACAAGCTGTACTGGACATTTCAGGCTGATAAGTTAGGTGATCTGGTGCAAAAAGGTGTTGGTAATCGCCTCGCTGTTTCCGTTACCATGCAGAATAACTGTGGTCTGGCTTACGAGTTTGGCCCTGATACCAGTCGCAAGGTAGTGCCGTCATACAACAATTTGCCGCCAAGAGAGGCCAATTCCATTTTTTTGCCGCCCAAAGAGGTGTTGACACTTGCCAAGGTTATTTTAAAATCTGGTCTGCAAGACAAGGCATTTGGTTTTGATGCAACCTATGTCGATTTGGTGCTTGCTCTCCAGAATCCGACGCAGCGCGAGCGGACCTTTGACGGCTTTACTCGTTCCCGTCAGCAGTTGGAGCGGATGTTTCAGGGAAAGATTGAATATTTGCCGGATGCTGAACGATGGGTTTACAAAAAGGGAAACAGCCGGTTTTCGTTGAATACGACGGCGGAAGGGATAAAAAAAATCGCCATTCTTGATACGCTCCTCGGTAATCGTTTTTTGACCCCGGATTCTGTTGTTTTTATTGATGAGCCAGAGTCAGCATTGCATCCAACTGCGATCAGTCAGTTACTCGATATTGTGTATCAACTTTCTGATGCAGGGATTCAGTTTTTTATTGCATCACACTCCTATTTTGTGGTGAAAAAGCTCTATTTGATAGCTTTATCAAAAAATATACCTATCCCGGTATTCCTTGCTGACCAGGACGGAGGCTGGCATCAGGACGATTTACTGCAAGGCATTCCGGATAATGAAATCATTAATGAATCCATTCGCCTGTTTGATCAAGAGCTTGAGGTCTCTGCAGGATGAGTATCTCAATCACTGAATCGGGGATGACCTTTGGCAGTTTTGCTCCAAAAGACGTTTTCGAGTTTGAAAAAGTGTTAACCGGGCTGAAATTTGGCGATCATGTGTCAAAAGTCGAATTTATTGTGCGTCATGGCTTTGGCAGTGCTGCGATTGCTTTTGTTGAAGTAAAGCGCTCTGTTCCTTGTCAATCAGATGCTTTTTTTGCTGAAGTTCGATTGAAAATGATTCATGCGCTTACCGTTTGGTTTACAGCGGTTTGCGGGCGTCATGAGCAACTTCTGAACTATTTACCGGATAATCTGAACAAGGTTGAGCACTTAAAGCTCCCTCTGAAAATGTATCTGGTGATTCCGGAAGCTCCGGATTCCATGCTGCCACAGCTTTCGGATAAGTTTAGGCAATCACTGTCGGCAGAGCAGAAGATCTGGGCAATCCGATACTCTGATATCAGTGTGTTGAATGAATGCAGAGCTAAAAAACAGGGCCTGGTCGGTCGAAATGGTGAGGGGGACAATCGGCTAAATTTATGAAAGGGCTAACAGTTCATTCTGTTTCAGATCAGTCCGTTTACGCAGTGCGCGGTTTTCAGGAAAAGAAGGCACTCGTTATTATTTTCATGCAAGGAACTCCTGGTGCATCCTCTACCATGATGGTTTGCCCATGAAGACGATAGGTAAGTTTGCTGTATGGCCTTGGATTTGATAAAACATTGGGGTTCAGAACGGCATAATTTATTCCCCCCAAGTGTCGAGCGGACAAGGTGAGCAGACCGGGATGGCCTTCCCCGTGGATTCTCGCTCCGATGGACTGATTGAAAGTGTAATCGGCTGTATGAAGGAGAGCTGGATAGTTTGCAGAGACGGAGCGAAAATCAAGCAATACCGCATCGCACGCCACAGCATAGAGTGTGCGCTCAATTGTGACCTCTTCATGCTCAAAGCCTGCATCGCAGAGTAAACCCCGAAACCAGTGGTAAGCCGACTCATGGACGGATGTTACGAGCTTGTCGCTGCCATACCAGACTCCAAATGATCCATCAGAGAATCGGCTTGTCTGCCGGTTTTTAAATGGCCAGTGTATAGCATTAAGCCACTGGGCCTCTTCAAAGGGGCGATGGAGTTGCGGGGTGGGCGAATGATAAGGCAGCGGTCTGGTATCGGATTCGACCTGACGAGCCAGGAACCACTCCTCTGTGTTGCTGCTCAAGTCGTCGAACGGATTCTCTGATTCATTCAAGGATACGATGTTGCGTAGCAAGTCGTGATGAATATCGGCTGCCGTGATATGGGAGAAAATGTTATCCATTGGGCGCAGCCAGTTTACATTCCGCTTGCGCGGTCAAGATAGAATCGCACCCTCAAAAGACCGGCAAAGCCCCACTCTTTGATGACCTCAATCGGGGTAAGGTTATCGAAGGCTTTGTTCCGTGTGGACATCCAGCGATAGGCAAGATCCCGGTTTTGCGGAAAGAGCGTACGGAGATTCTTGTGAATTGCCAGCAAATGGCCTACCCGTTCATACTGGTCACGGCTGGTTCCGATTGGTTCTCCTTTTCGATAGCGTGTCAAGGCGGCCCTGTTGGCTGCGGCAAGTCCCAAAAGCAGTGCCTGATCTTCCGTTGTCAGTTTCCAGTGGTCAAACAGCGTCATTACCATGGTGGCTAATGCACCACGATCTTTCGTTGTGATGCTTTGGCGTTCAAGTACCGTCTCCATTATTCTCTCCGTTTGTTGTGATGCCTGAAAAAAGTATACGCAATAGTTTCTATTGAAACAAAAAATGTTTTAATAGTGCTATTCGTGGAGGTATGCTTGCCGAATCCCCGTTTCCCGGATATGAGAGCCTTATACGTTTATTTCTTTCAAGAAAGAGGATTATTTGAACAGGTGACCCTAAAACCAACGTCGTCGTTTCCACTATCCGGCGGGTAACTGCCACGGGAAATGCAACGCTGATCGTTTGCACAATAGTACCAGGAACCTCCACGTAATGCACGATTATCATTATCATACAAATCATTCGACCACTCCCATACATTGCCAGCCATATCGTATAATATTGTTTCAGGTGTTACTCCATCAGGATAGCTCCCAACCACTCTTGTTGTATCTATATTTCTTCCAAAATTAGCATCTTCAGGGGTTGGTACGTTTGTTCTCGGCCAGGGAAAAAGGCGCACCTCCTGCCCGGTGGTTCCCTGCTTACCTCCAGCAGCCCACTCCCATTCAACTTCATTCGGAAGACGGTAACGTGCAACACCGCCCTCAAGGATCGAAAGCCAGAGGCAATAAGCTTGTGCGGCATACCAGGTAACGCCAACCACAGGCTGATAATCTCCTCTGAATTTCAGTTCATCATCATATTTTGACCGTAAAAGAGTCGCAAGGTCATTGTTGCTCTTTTTGAGATAATCGCGAAACCCCACTCCCCAGCAGTTATTTTTTGCAATCAAATCTAACCTCATACTGAATGTTGAAACCAGCTTATGTGAATCATTTGCCTGCAAAGAATAAATGAATGAGCGGTAAAGCTTGTTGGTGACAGGATACTTTGCAACGAAGAGATCCTTAACAGTTTCTTTTTTTTGAGTTGCTGAATAGATATAGCAGCCTCCCGGTATAAGGATATACTTTGCATTTTGCTCCTGCGGGTTACGGAAAGAAACGGACGTGCTCTGTCGAGACTGTTCTGGCAGGTCGCCAGACTGTTGGCCACCGAGAGCAAAAAATAGATCCTCTGCCCGGTCAGCAATTTTTTCATCTTGTGCAAAACCTCCAGTCATGAATAGCCGCAACTTATCGTGAACGGCTGGATTTCCAATGACTTTGAGACAGTCGAGAATTACCTTTTGTTTTGATGCCGTAGTTTCCCTATAAAGAAGCTTCAAGCATAGTGCGTCAACGCTTTTTTCTGGTGCCTCTTCAATAATGGACTGCAGAAAAAATTGTTTTTGTTGAGTCAAGTCTTCGCTTAAGTTCGAATCGAACAGCTTCTCCATGAAGCCATCGAAAACCTCCGCACTGATATAACCGATAAAAAATCTAATCGCGCTTTCCCACCAATCATCGCAGAAATAGGTAAGCAACGTGCGGCTTTGCTCATCATCAGGAGCATCCTTGAGTTGAAAACCTGCAGCAATTCCAGATTTGGCCCGTACACCTTGAATTCATTGGTGTTTAAAATTTGACTTTCGTAATATTTTGAGTATCAAACAGTATTATTTCGTATATTTCCGGTAATTGTCTTACTCAAAGATATAAAGATAT
>CAIQGA010000085.1 GCA_903871235.1 uncultured Chlorobiaceae bacterium | reverse complement strand
GTTTTTAATAATCGTTTTATCTGATTTACTTTACATAACTAATATTATACAACAAAATCAAATAACAAAAACACCACCCTATAAAAACTTTTAAGATTTTCATGTCTGGGTTTTAATCCGACACCTGATTTACTTTTATCACCACCTTGGTAAACCCGTTGTTGTCACAATACAACTTCAATCTAAGACTATAACTTTCCCTTGTGTCAAGGAATTCTTCGTCCGGATTCAAAGATCTGTGATCATCATCAAAATTCACAAGGAGACACAATTCTGACTTGGCACCTATCATTTGACACGACAAATGATAGGTGCTTTTTTTGTGTGTTTTAGCGAAGCCATCAAAACCGATAACCACAAGAGATGTCGGAAAATATTTTGATTCAGAAACTCTATACATACAAACTAATTACTTGTGTATAAGTTAAAACGCTTCAATGAACGATCCCTCCCCTATCAAGTACTGTAAATAAACTACTGCTTGATCATGCGGATTATCATTGCAATGAATAAATAAAATCGTTAACGTACGGTTTGAATACACACAAAAAAATTCCTTATGCCACAACTACCTTTACAAAGTAACGAACGACTATCGTTACGTATTGCTTCAGAAGAAAAATCTCTTCTTATGCGTGCAGCGGTATTACAGCATACTCAACTGACTGAATTTGTCACTCGTACCGTTGTTGCAGCCGCAAGAAAGGTAATTGAGCAGAACGAACGACTGGAGCTTACCGAGAGGGATAGCATTTATGTCATGAAGTTGCTCGAAGAGCCACCTGCCCCTAACAAGACGCTCATGGCCGCCGCATATGCTTTGCCAAAAAGATCATGATACTACCAGTCTGGCATGAAGAGCCAATTGCAAAACACCATGATCGAACAGTTTTTGATTGCGGAGATCATGCACTTAATGAGTTCCTCAGGCGTCATGCCCGACAAAGTCATGAAAACAGTGGGGCAAAGACGTTTCTGGCGATAGACGATACCGATAAGAAAAAAATTCTTGGTTTTTACAGTGTTGCTCCAGTTTCTATTGCTTATGAAAATACCCCAGAAGTGATTAAGCAAGGGTTAGCTCGATATGAGGTTCCCGTATTTAGGCTTGGTCGTTTGGCCGTGGATCAGTCGGTTCAGGGGTTGGGGTTAGGTGGACAATTATTGCTTTCCGCTGGTCGTCGCTGTATTCTTGTTGCTACACAAGTCGGAGGTGTTGCTCTTCTAATAGAAGCCAAAAATGTTCAAATCGCGGGATGGTATAATAGTTATGGAGCCGTCTCGCTACTTGATAAACCACTTTCACTTCTTTTGTCATTCAAAACAATTCATGAGGCTTTGAACATAGCCGATAATCTTTAAAATATAAGCCGATAAAGTATCCCTCCCCTCTTGTACTTTTTTGTTCTATTTTTTTTGTCGTTGTATAATATTAGTTATGTAAAGTAAATCAGATAAAACGATTATTAAAAACGTCTTGTGTTACAAATTTCGATTATTTAATGGCTATGGTTGTTTACCGATCACGTCTTACGTACTGAGGTTATAACTAATCAGGCTTACGTTTATTCAATTGCTTAGGGTATTTCATAGTGTCACAATGTGTAATATCAGTATTTGTATTATTACCACAGTGCGTATTAGATTTTTTACAGAACTACTGATATCATTCAAGTAAGATTTATAACAATACAACAAGAATAAGCCAAAATACTTTATATAATTTGAATTGAAATTTATGGCCAAAAAAAGAAATCAGGCTTTAGACGTTCTCAAGTCCATTATCGTGTTGGTTTAGATAATCAGAACGTCAAGATGCTTTTTTATCAAGGTTATGATAATACAGAGATTTACGCTTTAATAGTGGTGAACCCAAAAGCATTTCGAGTTCACTCATGCAGGTACTCAAGGTAAGCTCAATGTTTGTGACGCTACTCCCATGTAAAAACATGAGTGCGAGACGACGTCACTCTCCCCTCTTTGATCCACAGTGGCATAACTTTCAAAAGATAAACGGCACAACCGCCTCTGGCCAGTACTTCAGAATGACAGGTAGAAGAGCATCAATCATCTCAGTATTATTTGAGCTGATAAAGCAAGTATCACTGCGCGCTGCCATGGACAAATTTGCTATGCATGTCGCTGGTCAGTGCTTCAATGTGCTGGCTAAGCTCTTTGACCAGTTCGGTCAGTTGCGTGTTCTGCTGAAGCAATACGAGAAGTTGCTCTGATTGTTGAACAGCAAAGGTCTGGCGTTGTTCGCTTGCTTTGGCGAGAGCTTCGCGGTGCTGCGCATCGGCATCGGCATGTGCCTTGTCACGGTCGGCCTGTCGAGTCTGTGCAAGCAGTATCAGTGGAGCTGCGTAGGCTGCCTGGAGGCTAAAGGCTAAATTGAGCAGGATAAAGGGATAGATATCGAAATGAGTAACTCCTATGGCATTCAGGATGATCCAGATGGCAACGATGACCGTCTGACTGACAAGAAAAACGGGTGTTCCGAAAAAGCGGGCAAAAGCCTCTGCCTTGAGAGAGAACCAGTCATCACCAAAGACTGAGCCAAGATGAATGTGCGGTAAATGAAATCGGAAATAATTGTTTGGCACTTCGGCGGTTGGGGTTGTATCCGGTTGTTTGGGGATGGTTTCCATACAAGCTTCTTTGTTTAAACAAGAAACCCGGACAGAACTCGCGTCCTGTCCGGGTTTTGGTAAAAATAGTCGGAAAGCTTAGTAGCGATCTCTTCTTGGTGATCTTTCTTCGCGAGGTCTTTCTTCGCGAGGTTTTGCTTCGTTGACCGTTACCGTGCGGCCGTTCAAATCTTTGCCGTTCATTGATTCGATGGCTTCACGAGCTTCACTGTCCTTAGGCATTTCAACGAATCCAAACCCTTTTGAGCGGCCTGAAAACTTGTCGTTGATGATGCTCGCATTTGCAACCTCACCAAATTCGGAGAAAGCATCACGAAGATCATCTTCAGAAACAGTATAAGCCAAATTACCGATGTAAATATTCATTTTTAATCTCAGTGTACATGTGCATTGATAGAGAGAGATAGCCGCAAGTAACCAAGGCACAAATTACTTGAATAGCGATCAGCCAACCATTGACTGAATTCTATTCCAAGTTTAACGTAATTACCGGCCGTTTTCAAACATAAAATGCAAGGAATGAATTATTTCTGAAATGTGCTAATTGTGTCGGGGTACCTTACTACACTCCACATTCAGCTTAACCTGTTTAAAAACAATCTTATAAAGATATTTTTTCAGGTAATTTTACTATGGATGCCTATTCAGGTCAAACAAAAAAAAAGGCAGGAATTGTGGTTCCTGCCTTTTTTAAAGCCATAAGCATATTGCTTAATGGCGGAGAATGATGAATGGACTACTTTTTATCCGGCACTTCGCGCTCTTCCTTGACGGCATAGTTGATCAGATAGTCGTAGAGCCTGATGAGGCGCGAATTCTGATTATTCTGATCGATCCAGTGACCAATCATACCTATGGTGCGTGCAAGAACGAAGAAGCCGTTGAATGAGTATTCCGGGAAATCAAGATCGACAAGAACACAGCCGATGGTACCGTCTACATTCAGGATGAGATTATCCTTTTTGGCTGTGGTAATTTTTTCGACCTGCAGTGCATAGTCGAGGCATGGGGTGTGCAGCGTCGTCTGCTTTGTAACGTATTCAACCAGATACTTTACCCGTTTATCCGGATTTTTGACGCTCTTGACCCTATGGCCGATGCCTGGAACCGGGCCGACATTCTGCTTCATCCAGTTCAGAAATCCTGGTATGTCGTTTGGATACTCCTTGACGCCATACTTGAAATATTTTCCGGCATTGGTGACCGCGCCGCCGAATCGTGGTCCGATCATGGTCATACCTGCTGAAACAGCCTGTGGCAGGTCTATTCCTGCACAGGCGGCAATAATGGAACCGAATGCACCTGAGACTGCCGGGCCGTGGTCGGCTGAAATCATGATAATGCGTTTGATGATTTCAGACTCCTCTCTTGATGGAAGTTTCTTGTTCCATAGAAGTCCGATAACATCTTCAATACCATATCCTTTCTCACACAGTTCTGATGCGGCATAACCAACATAACGGGGCTCTTCGCCACGGTCGTCGGAAATGGTGGTACGGATGAGAGGTTCAACGATAACGTCGCCCTGCTTCATGACCTCCTGAACACTTGGAGGAAGTGCTGGAAGAAGCGCTTCGTCAAGTTCCGCTTCCGGCTTTATGACTCCGCTCTTGAGCAACTCCTCATAGACCTGTTTGATGGCTTTGCTGAGACCACCAAAGGTCTCAGGCACAACAGCTCCGGCTTCCCTGAGTGCATTGATTTTTGAGCGTGCTGATCCAAGCCCTTTTTTACCCTCTTTTGCGCCTGCATGGCCAAATTTCATTCCCTGGGGAAGAACATCCTGGCAGGTACCACCGATTGATGCGATCAGTTTGATACGGCGAATCTCCTTGCCGAACCACTCTGCCGCCTCTTCTTCCAGTGTTCCGCCTACCTCTCCAATGATAACGACCGCTTTGGTCTCTGGATCGTTTTCAAACATATTGAGATAGGTGACGAAGTCTGTGCCTGGATAGGAGTCTCCGCCGATGGCTACAGCCGAAGTGATTCCATTGCCGTTCTGGGCACAAAGCCACATCGCTTCGTTCGAAAGTCCGCCTGACTTGGTGATGACACCAAAAGAGCCGGGACGATAGATGTTACAAAGTTTCAGGTTTTTGAACTCTCCACCAATAACACCAAGACGACACTCACCTGCCGACATGATACCAATCGAGGATGGTCCGTTGAAAATCTTGCCTTTCTCAATTGCATACTTGCGCAGTCGTTTGGCATCTTTTTCCGGAACCCCTTCGGTAATCATGGTAACAAGCTTGATCCCTTTTGCATCAAGCGCCTCTTTTGCTGACTGGTACGCACGGGATGCACCGATGTAGATAAGCGCTGTATTGATTTGAGGGTTCTCCTCAAGGGCTTTTGCGAGCGAGGAGT
>CAIQGA010000084.1 GCA_903871235.1 uncultured Chlorobiaceae bacterium | reverse complement strand
GATCAAGCAGAATGATTCGGAAGAAGCGTTATCCTTGTATTGAGGGTAATTTACGGGAGGGAGCGTTGTGGTCACCATCATATTTTGCGGCTTCTTGTGGTGGAGCTCAGATCAGTATTATTCGGGAATATATTGAACAACAACAAACAACAAACTAAAACAGGCCACTTGCAGTGGCCACGCTATCCATCCCCGCCCTGAAGGGTGAGGTTTTCCGCGAATTTTCGATAAAATTGCGGCTATGTGTTGGAGCAGGTTAGAACTACAAGCAGCGCGTTGACAATATTTCAGCAAACACTGAATACTGTCTCAATTTACCTCGTTGTCATCTATGGCAGAGCTGCCTTACGAACAGTGTCGGATTGATTGATTGTAGAATTGATTGATCGCAATATTGACTGGCCGCAATATTGATTGATTGTAATATTGCAAGAAAAACGAGTTATAGCGCAGGGGCACGCCATGGCGTGCCCGCACGTGTCGCAGTGTAACCGTTGGCGCTATCTATTGATATGCAAAACCTTTGCAGGTGGAAAACCATTGAAGAAGGTCGATGACGCGTGGCTGTAGGCTCCAATATTTTCACTGTAAAGCAAATCCCCTATCGCAAGGTCTACGGGTAAAAGATTGGCCATGGTGATCGTGTCGAGAGCGTCACAGGTAGGGCCATACACGGCGCACATCTTCTCATTGCCTTCTTTAAAAGATTTTAAAGGATACTCGCAGTGATCAAAGATAATCCCCGAAAAGGTATGATAGACCCCGTCATTGACGTAATAACAGCGTTTACCGTCACGATAGGCTGTACCAATAATCTCCATCACAACCCAGGCGGCGGTTGCCACTAAAAATCTTCCGGGTTCGGCGATAATTTCAATGTCGGGCGGAAAGAGTCGATCAAATTCGGAATTGAGCATGACGGCAAGCTCAGCAAAAGGTTTGACACTGTTGTCGTAGGGCGCAGGAAAACCGCCGCCAATATCCAGAATTTTTACCTGCGTGTACCCTCTTTCCCACGACTCCTTGAAAATATTGGAGGCCAGATTGAGGGCCTGAACATAATTCTGGAAATTGGTGCACTGACTGCCGACGTGGAAGCTTAACCCTTCAACCACCAGCCCACTCTTGAATGCTTTGTCGATAAGGTCAACCGCCTCTCCAGGATCTGCACCAAATTTGGAAGAGAGCTCTACCATAGCTCCCGTATTGGGCACTTTTATACGTAAAACAAGACCCGTGTTCGGTGCATACGTCGCGATTTTCGCTATTTCATCTTCATTATCAAAGGTGACCAGCGGCTTGTAACAGTCGAGCTCCTTCAGGGTCGGTATTGGCTTTATCGGATTGGCATAGATGATCTTGTCCCAGATAAAATCCTGTTGCTCTTCAGGCGTCAGGCTTTTAATATTTTCATAGACCGTAAGAAACTCGGGCATTGACGCCACATCAAAGCTGGCACCTGCGTCATAGAAGGTTTTAACGATTTCTTTGGCTGAGTTTGCTTTAACAGCGAAATAGGCCTGAACCCTTGGTAGATGCTTCTTAAACTCACGGTAATTGGCACGCAACACTTCGTGATCGACCACAAACAAGGGTGTGCCATGCTCTAAAGCCAATTGTTTTAAATCTTGAGCTATCATCGGTTGTATCCTTTTTTAATCATTATCGGTAATAAGAAAATTCTTGAACTGCCAGGGGTCTGTTTCATCAATATCAGGTGCATTAAACCCGGCAAAATAGTTGGGATTGTATTTTAAAGGTGTCCAATCGGAGGCTTTTGAGATGAAGTTGCCAAGATAGGGTTTCGCAATTCCAAGGATATACTCATGATCGATATTATCTGGTACAACAACACCCCTGTCAGGATTTTCAATCATCCACATACAGGCTGCAACCACGGATATTGCCACCTGCATCGTGGTAGCGTTCTGATGAGGTACCAGCGCCCTGGACTGTTCTATACTCAGATCTGAGCCTGTCCACCAGGAATTAAAGGCATGACCCATCAGTAATGCACCAAGAATGTCAGAACCCTTGATGATCTCATCATTCATGATCCTGAAGTTTGGCTGAAGTTTATAGTCATAACCTCGCAGCTCATGCAAAGAGGTAATAGCGGCATCACTCGGACAATAGGCGTAATGGACCGTCGGACGGTAGATAGCTTGTCCCGCTTTAGTGACCGTAAGATAGTCTGAAATCGTAAAAGCCTCGCCATGGCGGACGACCATGCCGCGTATATCATAATCAGGAACCCAGGAGCAGACCCAGGTATTCATACCCATTTTGGCCAAACAAATCTGGTTTTTTGGCCCATCAGTATGGGTATAGGCAAATTCTGGAAGCTCTTTTTCATGGGTTCCCCAACCCATTTCAGCCGTTGTCATACCCTCTTCCCGGAATCCCTCGACACTCCAGGTATTGACAAACTCATCAACCTGTTTTGGAACGTCAGAGATTTGCGTGTCGCGTTCAGAGCAGTGAATCACTTTGACGCCAAGCTCCATAGCCAGCTCATTAAAGATTCTTTTTTCAGAAAGCTCTTTAATAATTTCGGCCTGGGCTGGGCCGACCTTGTTCCGTGCAATGACTGCGCTGGCAATATCAAGTAACCCTTGTTTGGTAAAATGCGATATCAATCCGGGATTGGCGCCATGCTCAAGCACCGCAGTGACACCTTTCTCTTTCCACTGTGAAGTCATGCGGCGGATGTTCATGTGCCGCCAGTAGAGTGTTCTTTCGGCAGGATGCCGAGTCTCAACCCCTGAATAAGGATCCCACACTTCTACTGAGGTGTTCATATAGAGGACACCATGATCATGACACCATTGAAGAATTTCACAACAATCAATATTCCACGCTAAATCTATGATCAAATCGCCCTCGGCAACATAGGTCGAAAGGGTTTGTGCTATATTATACGGCGTTATTTGATGATTAATGTAGGTAACGCCCAATGCTGTCCACGGTGCTACTTTTTCACGAATATCCTCAAAGTCCATAATAGTGACATGAGTATACTCAACGTTGATGTGTTTAAAAAGAAGAGGGACGGTACATTGAGAGACAGAGCCAAATCCAATAATGAGTATTTTTTTATTAAAATCAATCACGGCTTTTCATTTTTATTTTTAGATTAACGTTCGAATATATATAAATTTTAGTTTTTTATTGACCAACAGGGTATATGGGAGTTAATGAGAATAACGCAAATCGCAACGCACTCATGTAGAGGTTTGCTCTATTTTGCAGAGTATGGTGATTATCAAAAACAAGATTTTGCCTTGCCGTTACTTATCATGATCTTCCTGGAGTTCGACAAGATACTTTATCAGAAACTCAAAGCAAAATTCCGTATCACGAAAAGGTTTGCGTGGCTTTACAATGCGCGCAAGCAAAAAGCTATCTTACACAATTATAATAATTTAAATCTTTTTATCACCGAGCGTTACCTCTGATTAATTCACATTCTCGCAATAAAAGCTCCGCTGTTTTTGTTTAGATTTACGGTAAGTGTTCTCAAAAAAAGAAACCCGTTTTTTTGAAAGTACAAAACCATCTGTAATTACTTTTTTTTAAGGAATTTACTGATATTTTACCAACACAATCAAGAACCAGTGCCAGTGCCAAAAAAAATAGTTGACCGCTACGAACATACCGCAGATGGTCTTGTTATCGTTGATGTGGCCGCAAGGCGTGTAGAGGATCTCTATGAGGATTTCGACAAAACGGCTCCATACCACAAAAAGGATCTTGATGAAGACCTTGCCTCTTATCTCACTGAGTGTGTGCGTGAAATAGGTCGGGTTGATTTTGTGATCCGCTTCATGTTTGATTGTTATCCTTCCGATGAATTCATGCTGCGGGTGCGTACCAGTGTCCACAAATTTTTTATGTACCAGCGGGAACTTGAACTTGGAGCAATGAACAAGATGCTGAGAACTTCGGCAACACTTCTCGTTATTGGTATCATCATTCTCGGCCTCTCGTTGTGGGTCAATCATCTCTTTACTGTTGACCGCACGCCTTCATTTCTCAACACGGTTTTTGCCGAAGGACTTACCATTGTGGCATGGGTTTCGGTGTGGGAAGCACTTGCAACATTTTTGCTGAACTGGCCTCAGCATCTCTTCCACATCAGGCTTTTCCAAAAAATCGCAGAAGCTCCAGTGCAGTTTCAGCAGCCTTCGGAGCCTTCAGCAATACTGCCCTGAAGTGTTGCCTGTGACGCTTCCGCAAACTCTTTTCAAAAAATTCTCAAATGAGGCCAACTGGTTTTTTGAATTATTTGAATTTCCAGCCAATTATACCAACAAAAAAGAGTCCCGGATACTGGTACAAGAGAGTATCCGGGACTTTTCACTGCTCAGACAGCCTCTGCCATCCAACTGCCATTCACATCTCCTTTGATGACTCCAATCAAATCAAACTCAGTGTCTTGAGCTATCGCGATGTCCGACAGGTAATCAGACCAATGCACCGAAGTCCGACTCATGGTTTCGCTGGCAACGCTTGCCTGCATGAACATCCACTCCTTATCGTAGGCGGTGTCAATACCAACCGCCATTTTCAGGATGTTAAGCGCGTCTGAAGCCCTGACCCTGCCATCCTCATTGACATCTGCAGCAAGATACTGGAATGTCATCACCGCACTGCCATCTTCATTCGGGTTCATGCCGACCGCCAGTTTCAAGGCTGCAAGAGCATCGCTGGCCTGGACGGCGTTACCAATTGACTCGGCTGACTTGCCAAATTGCAGTGCATAACTTCCATCATTCAGGTCGCGGCATTCAAAAAGACCATCAACACCTGAAGATGTAATAATAACAGGAGCAAGTTCAGCGTCGCCTAATTCACCTGAGACCAAGGCAACTTCGAACGGATTCTGATCGACACCGCCGCTCAATGTCAGAAGCCCAAGTTTCACTGACTGAGTCGACAATGCTCCACCTTTCTCCAGCCCGTAACCGGAAATCAAGAAATGTCCGGAAGTGGCATCTGTATTCGACAGTGAAATCCAACCCGAAGGTGTTCCTGCAGCATCTGTCCAGCTTGCTTGAGAACCATCCTGTAACACAAGTTCAAGATCAAGACTTTCTACTGATTTGTCCGTCGAGCTCTTCCATATTTCAACGGTTCTGGCGCCATTCTCTCCAAGCTGAACGTTTCGGAATTCAACCAATTGCTGACCAGCATGGGTAACACTTGCCATCACATTATCCAATGCTTCTCCACTTTTCCAGAACGTAATACTGCCACCCATATCATAAACGTCTGGCTCAACATGCGACTCTCTGGTTGCAAATTCCAATGTTGTAACGTCAGTTCCGGCACCCCAGGTATCAGTCACTGCTCCTTCGTCCACAGTAAGAACGTAATTAGTCCCGTATTCGAGCTGGGCAGACGGATCGACACGAAGCACAGTACCCGATATAGTAAGGTTTTCGCTTGTCGCCATGTCGAAACTTTCAACTATGGCGCCTTCAGCGGAACCTTCATGAATTGCAACCGTACCCTCTCCACGTTCGATGACCTCACTGAAAGTCAATACGATGTCAGTCATGACGACCACATTATCAACAACATCATCCGGTGTACTCGACAACAATTCCGGAGCATGGTTCTCCACGGTAAGGGTAAAGACGTCACTGGCTGATGCGCCGCTTTCGTCAGTGGCCGTGACCTTGATGTCGAGAGAGCCGACCTCATCGTTTGTTGGTGTTCCACTGAACAGCACACCAGTTGGCAGCGGAGTTTCACCACCCTTCGATGGATCGTAACCGATCAAAGGGTCGAAGGTGCTGGCGTTGTAGCTCGCTGCACCCGCAGCCACTGCATAAGTATTGTATGATGTAACATCCCAGGTGCTTGCATAGCCACTCCATCCATCTTCCAACTGACCCCAGTCCTGCCAGGTAAGGCCAAAATCTTTTCCGTAAAGGTACTGGCTGCCGGCGATTTCATGTTCGATATTCATACCATCACCGATGAACAGGACGATATGCTCTACACCAAGATCTTTTGCCGCACTCATCATGACCTCGTAGATCTTGGTATTATCCACGATATTGGTTCCGGGATACAACTCGCCAGCATACTCGTTGAACAGTTCTGCGCCAGCTCCCCGTGCCTGCAGCGAGGTCAGTTCGTTCGTGTGGCCGGTCGTGCTGTAGGTTACCTCTCCATCGGCATAGGTTTGCTTGCCTGCCACCACGGTCTGCACTGGCAGATTGCCCTTGCCGAGCTCTTCCTGAAGCCGCAGGTAGCTGTTCGAGTGGTCGCTGGTGACAATCATCAGGGTATTTGACCAATTCATGCCTTCAGTTCCGGAGGTGACCCGATTTTCTGCGGCTGTGACCGCATTCTCCAGATCAACAACACCGCCCACCATGTTTTCATAATCGTTGGCGTGGTTACTCCAGTCGATATCGCCCTGCTCGAACATCGCAAAAAAGCCATCATGATCCTGATTAAGCACTGAAAGCGCTGCCGATGTCATTTCAGTCATGGTCGGGTCTT
>CAIQGA010000083.1 GCA_903871235.1 uncultured Chlorobiaceae bacterium | reverse complement strand
TGTCAAGTGAATGGTGCTCCAAGGCCATCAGCGAGCCAGGAACTCGCCGAAGCGATCAGCACCACGGGGTGTCTGACGCAGTAGGAATCCTCGTCCTTTAGGGCGAGGAGGATGTCAACTTGACTTGTCAGATTATTTCCTGAATATACGGCGGGTTCAAAAAAAGAGATTATTGAAGAAATTGTAAAGTTGAGTCCGTTTTTAAAATCGTTATTTTTCTATATCATATTTATTTTAAATAAGATATATGGTTCTTTTTGGAAAATGCTAAAAAAATTACAGATTCTTTCAGGTGCAGCCCGTTACGACGCATCGTGCTCTTCCAGCGGAAGCAAGCGCGAAGGGCCTGCCAGCGGTATCGGCAATACCTCGAACAGCGGTATCTGCCACTCCTGGGCGGATGATGGTCGCTGCATATCGCTTCTCAAAATCCTTCTCTCCAATGACTGCCAATACGACTGCGCCTATTGCGTCAACCGATCATCCAATGTTGTAGAGCGAGCCTCTTTCACCGCACGGGAGGTGGTTGACCTCACCCTCGACTTTTATCGCCGCAACTACATTGAAGGGCTTTTTTTAAGCTCAGCCGTCATGGGGAGTCCCGATCAGACGATGGAGCGGATGGTGAGGGTTGCCGAAACCCTTCGCACCGAAGAGCAGTTCGGCGGCTATATCCATCTCAAAATTATTCCCGGCAGCAGCAGCGAACTGGTGCGCAAAGCGGGGCTCTATGCCGACCGCATCAGTGTCAATATTGAACTCCCTTCGCAAGCCTCTCTTGAGCGGCTTGCCCCCCAAAAGCACAAAGAGGCCATTCTTGCGCCTATGGCCCTGATTGGCCGCGAGATAGCGTCCAGTCTTGTAGAGCGCAAAACGAGCCGTCATGCTCCCCGCTTCGCCCCGGCAGGCCAGAGTACCCAGATGATTATCGGCGCCAGCCCTGAAAACGACTTCCAGATTCTGCGTCTCTCCCAGGGGCTCTATAAAAAAATGCAGCTCAAGCGGGTCTACTACTCCGCCTACATGCCGGTCAGTGACGACAACCGTCTTCCCGTGCTTGCCGCGCCGCCTCTGCTTCGGGAGCACCGCCTCTACCAGGCCGACTGGCTTCTGCGCTTCTACGGCTTTTCCGCCGAAGAGATTCTTTCGGACGATACCCCAAACCTCGACGAATCGTTCGATCCCAAAAGCGCCTGGGCCCTGCGCCACCCTGAATTTTTTCCGGTCGAAATCAACCGTGCCGACTACGGCACCCTCCTGCGTGTACCGGGTATCGGGGTCACATCGGCCAAACGAATTATCGCCGCCCGTCGCTTTTCGGCCATTACCCCGGAAGGGATGAAAAAGATCGGGGTGGTGATGAAACGGGCAAAATATTTCATCACCTGCTCCGGCAGAAGTTTCGAAAAAACTGACCGGCCAGCCGCCCTTCTCCGCCAGCAACTGCTCCTTGGCGAAAGCCCGGCACCGGCACGTTCCACACAACTGGTAATCCCCGGAATTTTTTCCTGATGCCATGAACCGATACCTCTACGACGGCACCGCCGATGGACTTCTCTCCGCCATTGCCTGGATACTTGAAGAGGAGCCTGACCCTGAACTGGTTGCCCTTGCCGAGCGGCAAGACACCCTCTTCGAAGATGGCTTCTTTCTCGCCACCGATGCCATCCAGGCCGAAGATCTTTTTTTCCGTCTTCGCCAGCACGCCCCCGATGCGGCCCACACTCTCTACTCCTTCATGCTTGCCGAAAAAGAGGGGATGGAGAGCAGCCTGCTCCATTACATTGCACTCGCTTTCATCCACGGCGACAAGGTCAACGGCTACCTCACTCACCCCGCAGTGCGCGACATTGTCGGCGTCGCCAAAAAAGCAGGCAGGGAGCTCCACCGCATGAAAGGGCTCCTGCGCTTCGAAAAACTTCGCGACGGAGCCTACTTTGCAAAAATGGAGCCCGACCACAACATCATCCACCCCCTTGCCTACCATTTCCGCAGCAGGCTTCGGGCGCAGCACTGGTTCCTCTACGACCTCCGCCGCCGTACCGCCGCCCGCTGGAACCAGGGCACCCTCCAGTTCGGTACCATCGAGCAGTTCACCGCCCCCGCCCTCTCCGACGACGAAAAAAAGGTGCAGGCCCTTTGGCAAACCTTCTTCAAAACCATCGCCATCCCTGACCGCAAAAATCCCCGTCTCCAAAAATCCAACATGCCGATGAAATACTGGAAATATCTGACCGAGAAGCAGGGGGAGTGAACTCTTCTGCAAAACCACGAGTAAACGTTACACGTTTTTTTTTATTACATTTTGTGGAAGAAGAGGGGGCTACAAAATATTTCCGGGGAAAGAAAAGGTGATACAGCAACTATCGATTAAAAATCTTACGGTTTTTCCGGAAGCAGATCTCAAGTTTGGCCATAATCTCAATGTGATTATCGGCGAGAACGGTACAGGTAAAACACATTTGCTGAAAATCCTTTATTCTGTCTTGGCCGTGAGTGCAGAGGCAAAAAGGAAATCAAACTCTCTGTCGCCAACCAAGTCACTGTATCAAATACAATTGGCTGAAAAACTTGTCAATGTTTTCAGGCCAGAGCAACTTGGACGGTTAGCAAGAAGAAAGCAGGGGCGAGAACGGTGTGATATTACTCTCTCGTTTGCTCAATCTGTTTGTGATATTGCATTCAGTTTTTCGGCACAGAGCAAGTCTGAGGTCAGCATAGATAAACTCCCTGATGCATGGCTTGATATCACTCCTGTTTACTTGCCAACCCGTGAATTATTGACGATGTATCCCAATTTTGTATCAGTCTATGAAGGTCATTATCTCGAATTTGAAGAGACTTGGAGAGATACGTGTATACTTCTTGGAGCATTGTTGCAAAAAGGGGCGAAAGAGAAGAGAATCCGGGAATTGCTTGAGCCCCTTGAAGCAGCCATGGGCGGCCAGATTGAGCTTGACAAGAACGGTCGCTTTTATTTAAAAAGTATCAATGGCCGTATTGAAATTCCCCTGCTTGCTGAAGGGTATCGTAAGCTTGGCATGTTATCAAGATTAGTTGCAACAGGAGCGCTTCTCGATAAAGGCTATCTCTTTTGGGATGAGCCCGAAGCAAATCTTAATCCTCGTATCATTAAAGGTATCGCTAAAAGTATCCTTGATTTGAGTGTTTCAGGTATTCAGATTTTTATTGCGACTCATAGCCTTTTTCTTCTGCGAGAAATAGAAATACTCTTATCAACTCTTGCATACAAAGAGGTAAAAAGCCGTTTTTTTGGTCTCCACGAAACATCTGACGGAGTTGTTGTTCAGCAAGGAAGCAGTACGGATGATATGGGTGACATCACTGCGCTTGATGAAGAATTACAGCAATCGGACAGGTTTCTTAAGATGGGTTCTGAAGATGCAGCAATATAATATTGATGGCTTGATTTTTGACTTTCCGGATGGTTGGAAAGTCAGCAAGTATGATGATTGGTCTTTTTATAGAAATCAATTTTCAAAAATGTGGGAAAGTATTAAAGCCGTAGACATCCTGGCTCTTGATTCCTCTCGTTTACTCTGGTTGATTGAGGTAAAAGATTATCGTGTATATCCTCGAACAAAACCCTCTGAATTATCTGAAGAAATTGCCCGGAAAGTGTATGATACTTTAGCCGCTTTACTTCCGGCGAAGGTAAACGCCAACGATAGTCATGAAAAAATAATGGCTATTGCCATGCTGGGATGTCAGCAGTTGCATGTTATCCTGCATCTTGAGCAGCCCAAACAACATTCAAAACTGTTTCCCCGCGCAATTGACCCGGCAAATATCCAACAAAAAATTAGGAAGTTACTCAAACCAATTGATGCGCATCCACGTGTTGTTGAAACTACCCGGATGGAATTGCTTGAATGGAGAGTCTCTTGATTTTCAGGTTGAACAGCATTTCCTTTAATGGCAAAAAAATCCCTCGTTGCCATGCAAGAGCTGCAAATATCACAAGCAGGTAACCTATATTGACGATTGTAGTTTTCTCGTAAGATCGACAAGTACCCGTAAGGGTAATTAGCCTCCAACGTTGAAAAATCCCTGACCCTTATGGCGCACAAGGAAGCCACCGCCCGCATCAAAATCAACCGACTTCTCGAAGAGGCGGGTTGCTTTTTTCAGATTTAACGTGTTAGCCTCAAGTATATCATGGCGAAAATTGAGTTTCCGGTATTACTGAAGCAATTGCTGGAAGAGAGCGATCTTCAGGCATCTGTACGTGCACTTGCTGATCAGGTTGGAATTATACTTTCGGATAATAAGCTTACGTTTTTCCCCGATTACACCGATCACGGTATTGATCATGTCAACCGTGTGTTGCAATTCGAAATAGAGCTTGTGCCCAAGGCGGTTTGGGAACATAGCCAAAATGACTCAAATCCGCGTTTGCTCTGCGATGCTGATGCCGCAGTGATTATCGGTGCTACCCTTTTGCATGACATTGCAATGCATTTGCATGGGGATGGATTCAGGGAACTCGTCAGCGCTGATTCCCGGTTTCTACCTCTCCCGTGGTTCAAAGATGCCCACGAAGATCATGCTGCCGATCGCATTTGGCCTGAATTGTGGGAGGAATATGTTCACGAAGCAAAGCGATTTAGCGAGCGTGATTTGGCTAAAATTATTGGTGAGAAGGATGCGCGTACCTGGAAATTCGATCAGCTTCCAGATGAAATTGGCCAATGGGTGGGAAACCATTACCTGATCATTGGCGAGTTTATCCGTCGTCACCATGCGCGGCTTGCTCATGAAATAGCGATCTATGGCTTTCCCGGGTTGCCAGTTGGCTCAGGTGAGCATCAGTTTCCGGCAATGGGCACGGAAAAAGGACACCTTTTGAGACAGCTTGCGGATTTGATTGGACTTACGGCACGATCACATGGTATGAATCTCAGAACGTGCAAATCCTTTCTGGACTCGAAATATCCCGGAACGCCAAGACCGATGGGCACCGCAGTACTCTATCCCATGGCATTGCTGCGCGTTGCTGATTACTTTCAGATTGACCGGCAGCGTGCTCCGGCAGTGCTTCTCCAACTCAGGAATCCCCAAAGTCCCGTTTCAGTGCAGGAGTGGAAGAAGCATCTCGCAGTGCAACACATCGGTCCGGCTACTGACCCTCGTGGCAAGATGGTTACGATCAGCGCAGATGTCTGTCTGTCGTTGTATCTCCAGCTTCAGGAACTTCTGAAAGATATGCAAGCAGAGATGGATCATTCCACTGCTGTTTTGGATGAAGCTTATGGCACGAGAAGCGACCTTGGGCTTGATCAGCTCAATCTTGCTATTCGGCGTGTTTACTCGAATTTGCATGACACTGCTTTCCGCAACAATCTGCCATACGTACCAGAACGAACTGGATTTCGTGTAGACCCGAACATGCTCACCCTGTTGGTTGAACCACTGTATGGAAACAATCCGAGTGTGGGAGTGCGTGAGTTGATGCAAAATGCTATAGATGCCGTTTGTGAACTGGAGGCATGGTCTAAAACTCATGGTGTCGCTCTTGATTCGCTTGATCTGCCTGAACAGGATGGTGATGTCCTTATTGATTTTATCGAGCGGGAAAACGGCACTTGGTTCCTTCGTGTTCGGGACAGAGGCATTGGTATGACAAGTGATACGATCAAGAACTACTTTTTGCGTGCTGGCGCATCGTTCCGCAACAGTGAAGGGTGGATGAAAGAGTTCGTTGCTGACGATGGTAAGCCGCGTGTGGTTCGCGCCGGACGGTTCGGGATCGGAGTCTTTGCCGTGTTTCTTCTCGGTCACTCTTTTCGCTTGAGGACGCGGCATGTCACTGCTGACAAGTCTGAAGGATATATGATCGGAGCGTCGGCTGACAGTCAACTTATCGAGATACAGCGTAAATCAGATTTGCCAGTGGGAACTACTATTGATGTAGAAATTAACAGTCAATCAGTTCAAGCCCTTTGTCTCGATGTCGATAAGAGCACTAATCACAGTCAACGGCAAGATAAGATTGACTGGTTTTGTTTGGATTGGCCGAAAGTTATCAAGCGTGTTATGCGAGGACAACACATAGAATTATTGATACAGAAATATGCCTTATCTCTTGATAATATAAAATGTTCACCGGAGTGGTCTGTTTTTTATCCAGAAGGATTCGACGCAGTGTATTGGACATTTTGCAATGTGCCTTCTTTTTCATGCAATGGGTTGAAGATAGCTGGTATATCCGAGCGCAAATCTATAGTAGGTGCACATTTTGATTGGCCTTTTGAGACTCATTTGTCGTGCCCTCGAATTGCAATACTTGATAGTGCAGCTAATCTGCCATTAACGATCAAGCGTGATCGCCTGCTACGAGACAAGCTTCCCTTTTTAAATGAGTTGGTTCGGGATGTTTTGCTGTCGTTCATTGCACATGTACTTGTGTGTGGTCCAAATACTTATGTTGAGGCGCTTTCTCTGAAGTACTATCATCCTCTGTTTAAAAATAGGTATGGTTTTAAAAATAAAATTGGATACGGTGAATCATTTGATATTGATCTTGAGTGGTGTGTGACCTCGAGTTACTTTATTCCCGCAGATCCGTGGTTATACACGCTGTTGAATGTCAAATCTTGTTATTTTCATGGCGCTATTGAAAGTGATAATGCGATGTTTGTTAATTGTGTTGTGCCTGACAGTAGTGCATTTATCGTTTGGAATGGCAACATGAAATTAGCGTATTTAGATACTCTTCAATACTTGGAAGGAACTAACCTATTAAGTGATTATCAACCCATGCGGGCACTTTCATATCTTTTTTGTCGAGGAATAAGTGCTTTAGTACTACTCCGATATTTTTTTAAGTCCACAATTCTTGTGATAAAATTTTAGTAATTTGATGTCTAATATCTGGTAGTGATGGCATACCCATAAGACGCTGTTTTCGCCGCCACCGCTCCGACGAGCGAAGTGGACAGTTTCGGAAGCAAACTGCTTCCCGATGCTTGTTTCTCAAAAAAAGGCGTCGCTGGACAACACTGACTTTTCTTGAAGCCATTCGGCTCTCGCGGCTTGATTCCTCTCTTTTTTTTTGTGCAAACGAACCTGCGTCAGATACCCATAAGCCAAGAACGTCAGCAAGACATGCCTATGCCATCCTTTCCATGATCGACCTTCATGGTGATCAAGTCCAAGCTCTTCTTTGAGTTGCTGGTAGCCTTGCTCTATCCAATACCGCTCATGATAAACTTTTGCAAGATCAAGCGTTGACAACTGTTGTGGCATATTACTAAAAAAGTAACGAAGTTCGTACCCGCCTCTACTCAGTCTACGGCGCTCTATCATGAGCCATACTTCTTCGTGGCGCTTACCTTTTCTCCAACTGTATGCTGGCCATACTCTCATTGAAACGGCTTCAACGACAAGTGGTTTGCCGCGTGAGTTAAGTCTCAATTCCAGTCTTTGCCAGTCCTCCTCAGCAACACTTGCACCCAGTACTGATAGCTTGATTGCTCCGGGAATAGTTGATTCGACATGGATACCTTGGCGTTTACGCCCCCGCTTACCTTCCGTGACAGGACGATATTGAAACTCCGGTTCTTGAAGAAAAATCTGGGTATTGGAGTAAACACCCATAATGTAGTTTTCTTCACGTGATTCCAGCCCTTGGCGAAACGCAGGAATGTTACCATACCAGCTATCAGCGAGAATGGCACGATGAGGGACATTTTCTTTCCGAGCCAAGTCAATAAAATCAAGTGCCATCTGCCATTTTGTCCTATGATGTACGCTCTCAGGCATATGCGTCTTTTTACGCTTTGCTGAACAGGCTTCTGTATCCTCATCCCAGGATTCCGGAACAAAAAGCTCCATGATGTACGGCCAGGCAACATCATTGCCAACATACGTCATACTTGTTCCGATCTGACAGTTATCCCTTTTTCCTGATGCCCCACAATATTGCCGGCTAACACACGCACTATCAACACCTTTCTTTGGAAATCCCGTATCATCAATTACCAAAAACCCTTGAGGATCAGAAGTTTCCATAAGCATACGGCGTCGATATTCAGCCGCAACTTTCTCTTCATCCCATACCGCTGAACTCAGAAAATACTGCATGACTCTTTCTGGAGTCTTAACCTTCTCTGACATCGGTTCGACTGACTTCCGCTCACCATCCATCATGAGACCAGCCAAATAGCATTCGGCAGTCTCTCTACTTTCTACACGATAAAAATAAGGATGATAAGGAGCCAGATATTCCGTGAGCCCGGGAAATAGAATCTCTTTGTTCATATTCTACTCTGAAATTATTTTTAGCAATACCTGCACTGCGAATATACAAAATAATATGTCGGAGTAGTATTAGGTGAAGGCGTAATTGCAGCTCAGGTGATTATGTCACTGAATGCTGATCGGTTTCGTAAAATTATGGAACTAATTGTAACTGGTAAAACTGTATTTGAATTTAAACTATGTAAAGGTTTACATGTGTATGGTAATCAATCAAGAATATGGCTTGATACTGAAACGGACATATTAAAACAGGATAAGTTGCTTGATACTGTTCTTGAAAAGATTGAGGGCGCCTTTGTACATAATTGGGATTCAATTCCGGAGGTCATTTTTGTTTCTGAAATTCGCACAAAACAAGTTGAGCGTCAACCCGAGTCATTGATTGCAAAAGTCTGGCACGAGTGCCTCGGTGCAAGGGCAATCCCTTTTGATCCCGCTGCAAGGGAGGCACTGATTGCCCATGGATGCGAGCATCCTGAATTAAAACGTCATATCGAGGCGTGGCAGGAGATGAAACGCACGGGCTCCAAATGGGTGACTGGAGAATAAGTTTTTTTTGTGTGTTGCTGAATGGAAGAGGATGCTGTTATGCTTCAGAAATATTTGATAGAGGATATCGATGCAAGTAGGTGAAGTTAAAGAGCAACTGTTAGCTCTTGAGGCGGAAGTGAATTTTCAGCTTGATTTGGGTTTTGTACGCATCAAATTTCAGCAGCAACTGGAAAAAGACGCAAATATGTCTTTTATTGGCGGTAATGGTCGAATATATATTCAACCTTCCGCTTTAGGGTATGACATCTCTCTTTCTGGAAAAGCTCTCGAAAAAGAGATGTATTCTTTTATGCACAAACTGTGTGGACAAGAGTGTACCGATTATAAGCAGAAAAACAAAAGTAAAGGGAAAAAAGATCAACCATTTTGGCGAGTTGATGATTTTGAAATAGTTAAAAAGGCTGTCTATCAATATGCCAGAAAACCCGGGACGACGAGACGCCCAATCGAAAAGCCTGCGCCACAAGCCATGTCAGAGGCTCCTGAGACCGTTGACAGAGAAACTTTAGTATCATGGCTTGCTGAAAATGAAAGGCGAGCATCTACCCTCCCGGAAAGTGAACTCTTTAGACGGGCAGCAATGTCAGATGCTGTCGCTCGTAAGGTGACGTTATCCGGAACTGCATTTATAAGAGATAGTTACGTTGCTGCATCAGCAAAAAAACTTGCTGATGGAGTGTGCGATCTATGCAAAGAGGAGGCTCCGTTTCTCTCAGTAAATAATGAACCTTATCTGGAATCACATCATGTAAAATGGTTGTCACACGGTGGAGCTGACTCGATAGATAATGTCGTGGCATTGTGTCCAAACTGCCATCGGAAGATGCACATTCGCAATGATGAGACTGATCGAAACATCCTCATTGGTCGAATTGGCGGTCGCAACTATTGATTATAACAGATATCAGTACAATAACATAAAAGCTATAAGGTGATTATGCAACAAATCAAGACGTTTCCATTCGGACAACCGATTGTGTCATTAGCACAATCAGATCGCAGTCCAAAGCGAGTTTTTATTCTTGGCGTTTATGCCAGTGCGGTTCATGCTCGCTGGGTTGGTGAAGATGGTCGGATAATTGTGAAAGCCCTTGCCGTTGCCTCCGAACCTGAAATTTTTTGGCGTGGTGAAGGAGAGAGTGATATCATCGCAAAGATTCCAGTGCCATCTGGTGCCGGAAAACTTTTACCTCCTGGAAAAAATTTAAATGGCCCTTCAGGGAAAGCTCTCGACAAGATGTTCCTTGACCCATTACAATTGAAGCGTTCTGATGTCTGGCTTTGCGATCTGGTACCTTATAGCTGCATGAATGACCGGCAGAAAGCAGCACTTGCGTCCAAATATGATGTGCAAAGAGAAAAGCTGGGCTTGCCGGAGTATTGTTGGCCACCAGTTCCCCCAACACTTTCGACTGAGCAGCGCAGGGCAGAAATTGCGGGAGAGGTATCTGAAGCGTCTCCAGATATATGTATCACACTTGGTGATCAGCCCCTTCAATGGTTCACAAAGTATTTTGGCTCAAAGTCAAAGCTCAGTGACTACGGTGATTCATTTGACCAGTATGGTATGCTCCATGATATTTCGATTGCCGGTCGCGATATGAAACTTTTGCCACTTGTTCATCCTCGTCAGGCGGCAAAACTCGGTTCCCATTCTGCAAAGTGGGCGAATTTACACGAGTCATGGATGACTGAGGTTGCACCAAGTCTCCTGTAAATGAATAATCAAGGTAGTACAGGTTTCTAAAGTATAAAGAAATAAAATGTTATTGCTTTGCTTGATGGAGAAAATATTTTTAATCAATGAACTTGTGGAATCGTACATCCTCTTTCTTTATGTGCATGAAGCAACGTTCGCAGAACAATACAATCATTTATAATTCGTGCAAAGGTGGGCTGGCATATTTTGACCGATAATCAGAAAACTTATGAAAATACTTGCCCTCCATACCAGTGAAGCCGGACCGCTTGGCTCACAGTTCTTTCACTTTAAAGACGATTGGAGCGGAACGATAGCGACCCATATTCTTTTAGTGGCCCGAACGGTTGCGGGAAATCCTCTATGCTGCGGGCGATGGCGGTGCTTTGGAGTGCTTTTGGGCAATGGCTGCAACGCTGAGGAGTGTTGCTTTTTGAGGGGGGTTCAATATTTGCTATTTTTTGCTCAGCGGAGAGCGTCATTCAGTAATATCTTCCAGTTGACAGCATTTAATTTCAGAGATTTTGTGCAATTTCAGATCGTTCGTTACAAGGGTTAGCTTATGAATCTTTACAGTTGCGCAAATAATAGCATCAGGGAGTTTCAGTAAATATTTTTACGCAGTGTTATTGTTGTGCTCTTTATTTCCCGGTCAATATTTATAATCTCAGTCAGTTTAAAAAAATGTTTAATTGCCTTTTCTTCATTTGAGCTGAGTTTACTGTATGACAAAAGTTCAAGTTCATTGACAAATGAAATAAAAACGGCAGAACTATCATCTTGTAATATTTTCGGCTGATGTAAAAAAGAAAGGACTGCGTTCGTATCAAAGAGATAGTTACTTCCACTCATTACGTTGCTCCTCCTGAAATTTTAATGGATCAACGCTCAAAGATTTTATTGAACCGGCAAGTTTATTCAAACCTCTGACATTGCTTGATTTACGGTCAACAGATATAACACGCACTTTATCCTGTGGTAGTAATTTTATGAGATTCATAAAATCTTTGCTGATGATATCATCAATTTGTAACTGAATTTTCATAATAAAAGCTGTCTGAACGATTGATTGATGTTATAGCCCTTGAGTTAAATACTGTCTAATATCATTTCAGTGCTGCGCGAACCTGTGCAAGTGCATCTGCCAGAGGAATAACCTGGGTTGTGCCATTTTCAATTTCGGTCATCCTTCGTTCGATTTCAAGTGCCCATGCTTCCTCAATCTCGGCATCTTCATCAAGACTGGCGAGCAAAAGCTGGGCAAAAGCGGCACGCTCAGCGGCTGAAAGTTTCAGCGCTTCAGCTTCAAGCAATTCAAGTTGATTTCCCATAGTGCTCATGCCTCTCTGTAGTGCTCATAGCCCTGTCTTTTCAAATATATAAGAGTTTGTTGCAAAATTTACAATAGGTTTGATTCGAAATACCATGCTGGGTGCAAAGCCTGAACTGACGGTATCGGTTTAAAAATATACGAATCCTTATTCCGGAACTGTTCTATTGTCGGAACAGGGAGTTTTATAACGCAGTGACGGTTGTGTCGATTCTTACGTGCAGTGCCTTTTTAATTGTAGCCAAAATTGCCGACAGATTGTCCATTGTCGGATTTCCAGATAGTGAAAGCATCCGATGGAGGATTTTGCTTGGTTTATGAATCTCTGCAGCCAGTCGTTCGAATCCGACGGTGGCGTTTATCAGGTCGCGCAGGATAAGTTTGGCGGTTGCGGAGTCGCCATCAAGCAGAAGGTCAATTGCCTCATGGAGCAGCGCCTTGCTGAAATCAGGGTCACTTTTTGCCCGCCTTTTTACCGTATCCTTGAAATCTCTCGTAAGTGCCATATTTGTAAAGGTTACCCGGTTCCATTTTGAGCTTGATGGTCGTAATCTTTGTAGCAGCAACAGAATCCAGACTCATGAACCACTCTTTCATAAGGGCTTGTTCCGTCTTCGCGAAGGTATTCTTTAAGTTTGTCGCTCATAGCTCAAAGGTAACATAAAAGTTACTGTCCAACCAAAATAAATTGGGGTGATGAGGAGCATGATCCGCTGTTTCGAGTTGGCGTTGTTTGTAAAACGACATCATCGGGATGAGTATCCAGGCATTGCGTACCTGGTCAGCAATCGCGTCGATCTGGTCAAGGTTTTCTATGTGTTCAGGAAGGCTGGCTTGAAGCTCGAATGCAGGTATGGGGGATGGTCGGACAGCATGAATCATTGCAACCATCATGGCCATGCAGGCGGGTTATAAAAGATTTTACTGGAAATCGAAAGGTGCCACCTATTGTGCTGTTTATCTGCAAAAGCAACAAACACCCCAGTTCATTTGTTTGCTATGGATTTTACGAATACCTTATCTTGATGTAATGTGTTGGCATGTTGAGTGAGTATTACAGGTTCTACAAACCAAAGCAATGGCTGTGCGAAGGGCAGTTTTCCGACGTACAATACAGTTCTGCTCAGCGCCTCACAAGAATTGATCCCGAAATAAAACAAGGCAGGACGTTAGGGAAATAGACTAAAATGACTCCGCGTTGCGGAATGACTTGTTGTTAAGCGCTTATCGAAATAATGTATAGTGAATGGCTAAGAAAAAGAAAATAAATATTATGGTAGCGTCTACGGTATATCAAAACCGTGATTTGCTTTTGCAGATTTGTGGCATTTTGAAGACCTATGGCTACCACGTTATTAATTCTGAATACGGAACACTTCATCCCCCGTTGGGAATGAATAATACGGATGCTTGTATAGCGGCAGTGGCGGAATGCGATATTTTCTTTGGAATTATCTATCCGATGTATAGTACTGGAATTACACATTTAGAGTTTCAAAAAGCTATTGCTATAGACAAGCCGCGAAGATTTATTGCTCATAGCTTTGTGACTTTTTCACGGAAACTGCTTGCTCAATATATGTATGATAATGCGGCAAAAACGCAACGAAACGATTTTGAAATACAATCTACTTCCGTAATAGATAGCGTTAAAGTAATTGATATGTACAACGATGCTGTTCAAATAAATTTATCTTATAAAGAACGGAAATATCATTGGGTTCAAGAATTTTTTAGAGCCGATGAAGCATTGAGACACGTCGAAACTCTATTCCAGGATACTAAACGAGTAGAACGAGAAATAGCTAATTTAAATAATCCAGTGCAATGAAAACAGAGCAACTCATAAAAGATCTTTTAAAACAGGACGCAAGCGGACAGTTTGAGTTTAAAGAAGTTGTTCGTAAAGATTCTATTGGTAAAACCATTTGTGGGTTTCTAAATAATGAAGGCGGTCAATTACTCATTGGAATTACTGAAAACAAAGAAATAAAAGGCATTAAAGATGCGGATAAATGGCAGCTTAATATAGAACAATTTCTAATTAAAGAATTGGTTCCCGAAGCACCTGTGACAGTTTCTGTTGAAAATTATGGAGACACGCAATTGCTTTTAATTATAGTTTGGGAAGGATCAAAACAACCCTACATTTTTAACGGCAGT
>CAIQGA010000082.1 GCA_903871235.1 uncultured Chlorobiaceae bacterium | reverse complement strand
TACCGTCCCCAGTTCTACTTCCGTACCACAGATGTTACCGGTTCTGTGACGCTGCCTGAAGGCGTCGAGATGGTTATGCCTGGTGACAACCTTGGTGTCGAGGTTGAGTTGCTTGCCCCTATCGCTATGGATGAAGGGCTGCGTTTTGCTATTCGTGAGGGCGGTCGTACGGTTGGTGCAGGTTCCGTTACCTCGATTATTGAATAAGAGATTGTATGGCGTCCCGGGACGGGGCCGAAAATCCCGTCCCTTTTTTATTGATAACACGAAACAGGGTTGACAAGTGGCTGTACAGCAAAAGATAAGAATCAAGCTCAAGTCTTACGACCATAGCCTGGTTGATAAGTGGGCTCTAAGGATTATTGATGTGGTCAAGCAGACGGACGCTATTATCTTTGGTCCAATACCGCTGCCCACAAAATCGCATGTCTATACCGTAAACAGGTCTCCGCATGTCGACAAAAAATCCCGTGAGCAGTTTTCTTTCTCCTCTCACAAGAGGTTGATTGAAATTATAAACCCGACATCCAGAACCATTGATATGCTGATGAAGCTCGAACTTCCAAGCGGCGTTGATGTTGAAATTAAGTCTTAAAGAATTAGAAAAGATAATCAGATATGGGTGCGATTCTTGGAAAAAAAATCGGCATGACCCGTTTATTCAATGAGAAACGCGAAGCAGTATCCTGCACGATTATCCAGGCAGGTCCATGCTTTGTAACACAGGTTAAGCGTGTTGATACTGACGGTTACGATGCTTATCAGATTGGTATCGGTGAAAGAAAGGAAAAGAATGTCAGCAAGCCACTGCAGGGACATTATAAAAAGGCTGGAGTAACTCCGGGTTTCAAGTTGGCTGAGTTTGACTTTACAGAGCTTAATCAGGAACTGGAACTGGGTAGTGCCGTCAGTGTTGAATCGTTCAAAGAGGGCGAGAAGATCAATGTTCTCGGTGTTTCGAAAGGAAAAGGTTTCGCTGGTGTTATGAAGCGCCACAACTTCTCCGGTGCTCAGAGGACGCATGGTCAGTCGGACAGGCAGAGAGCGCCGGGTTCTATCGGTGCATCATCCGATCCGTCAAGGGTTTTCAAGGGTACCAGAATGGCTGGACGCATGGGATCAGATAATATTACCGTCAGGAATCTTGAAATATTCAAGATCATGCCTGAATCGAATCTTATTGTCATCAAGGGATCGGTGCCTGGACCAAAGAATTCCTATGTCAAGATTGTTTCTACAAAAAAGTAAATGCTGAATGCACGAAGCTATGGAACTTAAAGTCTTAAATACCGGCGGAACTGAAACCGGGGAAGTGGTAACGCTCCGTGATGATATATTCGGCGCAGAAATATCTGAACATGCGATGTACCTCGACGTCAAGTCGATTCTCGCAAACAGACGGCAGGGAACTCACAAGACCAAAACACGCGGTGAGGTAAGAGGTGGTGGCAGAAAGCCGCTTCGCCAGAAAGGTACCGGTAATGCGCGCCAGGGTTCAAGCCGTTCCCCACTCAATATTGGTGGTGGAACCATATTCGGGCCTGTGCCCCACTCTTATGATCAGAAAGTGAACAAGAAGGTAAAGCTTCTTGCAAGACGCTCTGCACTGAGTTCGAAGGCGAAAGCTGGCCAGATTCTTGTTATAGAGGATTTCATCTTCGAGAACATCAAGACAAAACCTTTTGCCCAGATCCTGAAAAATCTTGGTCTTTCTCAGAAAAAAACGCTTATGTTGACGCCTGAGTATGATCTGATCATTGCAAGATCCGGAAAGAATATCGCGGCATTGAATATCATGACAGCCGACAAGGTTTCTACTTATGATATCCTTCATAGCCATACGTTACTTGTCCAGAAGACGGCGCTGAAAAAAATAGAAGATACTTTAGGGTAATTGGAGTTTTTCCCAAAAAAGGAGTTAAAAAGATGATAAACCCGTTGTTGCGCCCCTTGTTGACAGAGAAGAGTACCGGGCTGACAGAGAAGAAAGGACAGTAGGTCTTTGTCGTTAAAAACGATGCCGACAAGACTGATATAAAGAAAGCGGTAGAGAACAAATTTAGTGTTGAGGTAAAGTCGATCCGTACGATCAATTGCCTTGGCAAATCTCGAGCCCAGAATACCCGCAAGGGAAGGGTTACCGGAAAGAAAAGTGACTGGAAAAAAGCGATTATCACTCTTGAAAAGGGTCAGTCAATAGATTATTACTCAGGTTCAGCCCAGAAGAGCGAAGGATAGTACTCATAAAAAGGATAGATCATACATTCAAATGGCTATAAGGAAGTTAGCGCCGGTAACGCCAGGGTCAAGGTTCATGTCGTACCCTGCATTCGATGAAATCACAAAAAGCACGCCTGAAAAAAGCCTGCTTGTGCCCTTAAAGAAGTCAGGTGGCCGCAACGCTGCTGGACGTAAAACTTCAAGGCATAGAGGTGGTGGACACAAAAGGCATTACAGGATTATCGATTTCAAGCGCAACAAGGATGGAATTCCTGCAACGGTTGCTGCAATTGAGTATGATCCGAACCGTTCATCAAGAATTGCATTATTGCATTACAATGACGGAGAAAAACGTTATATTCTCGCCCCGAAAGGTTTACATGTCGGTGACAAGGTGGAGAGCGGAGAGAAGGTTGAAATCAAGGCAGGCAACACCATGCCCCTGAAAAATATTCCTCTTGGTACCGATATTCACAATGTTGAGATGAAAGCGGGTAAGGGTGGACAGATTGTGCGGTCAGCAGGTGGATTTGCAGTTCTTGCTGCTCGTGAAGGAGATTATGTTACATTGAAGCTTCCTTCTGGCGAAATTCGCAAGCTAAGGGTCGAATGTCGTGCCACAATCGGTGTGGTAGGCAATACGGATCATGAAAATGTGGTTCTCGGTAAAGCAGGTAGAAGTCGCTGGCTTGGTATCCGTCCTCAGACGAGAGGTATGGCGATGAACCCGGTCGATCACCCGATGGGTGGTGGTGAAGGTAAGTCCAAATCAGGCGGTGGCAGAAAGCATCCTATGTCGCCATGGGGTCAGCTCGCCAAGGGTTTGAAGACGAGGAACAAGAAAAAGGCTTCACAGAAATTGATTGTACGGGGCAGAAACGCCAAATAACTATAGCGGTTAACAACAACAAGCAGAGAAATTATGCCAAGATCACTTAAAAAGGGACCGTTCATTGATATAAAACTGGAAAAGCGGATCCTTGATATGAATAGCAGGGAAGAAAAAAAGGTTATAAAGACCTGGTCCAGAAGTTCAATGATTTCACCTGATTTTGTCGGTCACACTGTTGCTGTGCACAATGGTAAAAACCATGTGCCAGTATATGTTGGTGATAATATGGTAGGTCATAAGCTTGGAGAGTTTGCCCCGACAAGATCGTTTCGCGGCCATGCTGGTGGTGGAAAGGCTGAAAAAGGCGGATCAGCACCAAGAAAAAAATAAATTGAATAACGCGAAAGGGTAAAGATTACAATGGAAGCTAAAGCAATTTTACGGGATACGCCAACATCGCCACGGAAAATGCGTCTTGTCGTAGGGCTGATTCGTGGAAAGCAGGTTGATCTGGCCAAGGCCATTCTGCTCAACTCAACAAAGGCTGCATCGCGAAATGTCATGATGACTCTCAAGTCAGCCGTGGCAAATTACGGTCAACTGAATCCTGATGAAAGGATCAGCGATCAGGAGCTTTTTGTTAAAACCATCTTTGTTGATGAAGGCACGACACTGAAAAGAACGCTTCCGGCTCCCATGGGTCGGGCATTCAGAATTCGGAAAAGATCAAATCATCTTACGATAGTCATTGATAAGGTTAAAAATCCAGCAACTAAATAAAACAAGGAGAGAGCATTGGGTCAGAAAGTTAATCCTACTGGATTTAGGCTGGGAATTATCAGGGACTGGGCGTCACGCTGGTACGATGACAGTCCGGTTATATCGGATAAGATCAAACAGGACCATGTTATCCGTACCTATGTTCTTGCAAGGCTGAAGAAGGAGAGAGCTGGCATTGCGCGCATTATTATTGAAAGAACGACGAAGCATGTCAAGATAAATATCTATGCAGCTCGCCCTGGTGCTGTTGTTGGCAGAAAAGGCGAGGAAATCAACAATCTTTCTCAGGAACTGAGTCGGATTACCGGCAAAGAGGTGAAGATTGACGTTGTTGAGGTTGTAAAGCCTGAAATTGAGGCACAGTTGATTGGCGATAACATTGCCTACCAGCTCGAAAATCGTGTATCGTTCAGAAGGGCCATGAAACAGGCTATCCAGCAGGCGATGCGCTCTGGCGCTGAAGGTGTCAGGATTCGCTGTGGTGGTCGTCTTGGTGGAGCAGAAATTGCACGCTCCGAGCAGTACAAAGAGGGCAAGATTCCGCTTCATACCATACGTGCCAATGTCGATTATGCAAGTGTCACCGCTCACACCATAGCCGGTACCATCGGTATCAAGGTCTGGGTTTACAAGGGTGAAGTTCTTGTACAGCGTATTGATGCTATTGAAGAGGAAGAGATGAAGAGAATGAAGGACAGACGTAGTGATCCAGGAGCAAGAAATCGCGACACTCGCACCAGCAAGCGCCGCAATCGTACTAAACGATCATAATATCAAGCACCAACAAATCAGAAAATAGAATGGAGTTGCCTGTATGTTAATGCCAAAGAGAGTTAAATATAGAAAGACACAACGAGGCCGGATGAAAGGCAATTCAGGACGTGGTACATCGGTATCTTTTGGTTCGTTCGGTCTGAAAGCAGTTGAGTCAGCATGGATAACAAGCCGTCAGATTGAGGCTGCGCGTGTTGCCATGACGAGATTTATGAAGAGGGATGGTAAAATCTGGATCAGGATATTCCCGGATAAACCAGTAACTCAGAAACCTGCAGAGACCCGCATGGGCTCTGGTAAAGGTTCGCCAGAGTTTTGGGTTGCGGTTGTAAAGCCAGGAAGAATTATGTTTGAGGCTGATGGAGTGCCGAAAGAGGTCGCCACAGAGGCTTTCAGGCTTGCAGCACAGAAGCTGCCCATCAAGACCAGGTTCATTGTCCGTCCTGATTACGAAGATAAACCGAGCAACTAATTCGATACGAGGGTTACTTATTATGAAAAAGTATGAAATTGCGGCACTGAACAAACAGGAACTGATTGACAGGCTCAAAGAGCTTGAAAATAGACTTGCCGATATCAATTTTTTTAAGGTTATTGAGCAGCCGCAGAATCCTATGGTTTTCCGCAATTCGAAGCGGGATATTGCGCGCATGAAAAACCGTCTCCATCAACTTGCTGCAGCCGAAACGGCCCAGGTTTGATCAGGGAAAGGCAAACAAAAAAACTGTTTACTTACATGGAAGAGAATACAATGGGCAGTGCATCAATGGAGCAAAGTGCTCCAGTAAGGGGAAGGAAAAAAAGCTGGTTAGGCAAGGTTATCAGCGATAAAATGGATAAATCGTGTGTGATTGCAGTAGAACGTAGCGTTCAGCACCCGGTTTACAAGAAATATTTCAAGAAAACGACGAAGCTGACAGCTCATGATGAAAAGAATGAAGCTGGTATCGGTGACCTGGTTAAAGTGGTGGAGTGTCGTCCGCTGAGCAAAAGGAAGAGCTGCCGTTTGGTCGAGATTATAGAAAAAGCCAGGTAAGAGAGCATTTTTATACATTTAATAAAGTTTGAAACAGGATGATCCAGAAAGAAACAAATCTGGTTGTTGCCGACAACAGCGGAGCCAAAAAGGTTCGTTGTATTCATGTCTTCGGCGGAACCGGGAGGCGTTATGCCTCATTGGGTGATCAGATTATTGTAACGGTCAAAGCCGCAGTTCCTGGTGGTATTGTAAAAAAGAAGGATGTGTGCCGGGCCGTTGTAGTGCGCTGTGTCAAGGAGTCGAGGAGAAAGGATGGTTCCTATATCCGCTTTGACGAGAATGCAGTTGTTATTCTTAACGCACAGGGCGAGCCAAGGGGAACCCGTATTTTCGGTCCAGTAGCAAGAGAGCTTCGCGACAGAAAATTTATGAAGATTGTTTCGTTGGCGCCAGAAGTATTGTAGGGTGTCACAGGCGGGAGTAACTCAGTTGGTAGAGTCACAGCCTTCCAAGCTGTTGGTCGCGAGTTCGAATCTCGTCTCCCGCTCCGGATTTTATGAATAATATCATATCAGTTAAAAATGAAAACCGGGATTAAAAAGGTTAAGTTGCACGTCAAGAAAAACGACTCAGTCGTCGTTATCAGCGGCAATGATAAAGGAAAGGCTGGAAAGATTTTGAAAGTATTTCCCGTTAAAAGCCGGGTTATTGTTGAAGGCGTCAATATCCGCAAGCGTCATACCCGCCCTGCACAGGGTCAGACACAGGGGTCGATCATCGAGCGCGAGTTCCCGATTCACTCTTCAAATGTGAAGAAAAGCTAAGTGTTTCCACTAAATGTCCCCGATGACCAAGACCATCGCGGGTAAACTGATAAAGAACAAGATGGACAAGAATAAAGAGATGACACCGTCAACCCCTTCACCGGCAAG
>CAIQGA010000081.1 GCA_903871235.1 uncultured Chlorobiaceae bacterium | reverse complement strand
TTCCCTCCGAAAATCCTCGTCTTTCATTGATTCACGAAGTTCCTCCTCATGGTTATAGGGTACTGGCTGGTATTTGAGATTATCCATTATTTGATCTCGTTCATTCGTTTCTTTGCGACGACTAACTCACGATTCGGTGTGAAGTTAGCATAAGCGATAACTTTTTAAAAGATATTTATTCAAGGTTACAATGACTGATGCGTTAGATTCACATATTCAACGACCGTTTTTCGATGGCGAGGGCTGCTTCACGCATGACCTCCGAGAGGCTCGGGTGCGGGTGGCAGGTGCGGGCTACATCTTCGGATGAGGCGCGGAATTCCATGGCAAGCGCCGCTTCGGCAATCAGGTCGGAGGCGTTGGCTCCGATGATGTGGACGCCGAGGATTTCGTCGGTTTGCGCGTCAGCGAGCATCTTTATAAATCCTTCGGCATCGCCAAGGCCAAGTGCGCGACCGTTGGCGGCAAAGGGAAACTGTCCGGTTTTGTAATCGTGCCCTTCAGAACGGAGCTGCTGCTCGGTTTTGCCAACCCAGGCAATTTCGGGGGTGGTGTAGATGACCCAGGGCATGCAGTTGTAGTCGAGGTGTGGTTTTTGACCGGCAATCAGTTCGGCTACCATCACGCCCTCATCTTCTGCCTTGTGGGCCAGCATGGGGCCGCGTACCACGTCGCCGATGGCGTAGACTCCCGGTGCGGCAGTAGCGCAATGGTCGTTGACGGGAATAAAGCCCCGTTCATCGGTTTGGAGCCCGATGGCCTGAAGGTTGAGCTTTTCGGTGTTGGGGGTACGGCCAACGGAGACAATCAGTTTGTCGCATTCGAGTGTGTGTTCGGAGCCCTGGTCATCGGTATAGGCAATGCTGACTCCGCTTTCGGTCAGTTTGGCCTGGCCGATCTTGACGCCGAGCTTGATGTGCAGTCCCTGCTTTAAAAAGAGCTTTGAGGCCTCTCTCGAAACGCTCTCATCGGCGGCGCCGAGGAATGAGGTCATCACCTCAAGAACGGTCACCTTCGCGCCAAGCCTGCGCCAGACTGAGCCAACTTCAAGGCCGATCACTCCTGCACCGATGACGCCAAGTTTTTTCGGTGCCTCAGTGAATTTCAGTGCTCCCTCGTTATCGCAGATGGTGACGTTATCGACCTCAATATTGGGGATTTGACGTGCTTTGGAGCCGGTGGCGATAATGACCTTTTGTGCAAGCAGCTCCTCATCACCCTCTTTTCCGCTGATGATGATTCGGTAGCCAGCATCGGTTTTTCCGGCAAAAGAGCCGCGCCCCTTGAGAAGGGTGACCTTGTTTTTGCGGAAGAGGAATTGTACTCCGGCGGTCATTTTGGTGACAATAGCCTCTTTGCGCTGCTGCATCTTTGCAACATCAATGTTTACCCCGCCGAAGGTGATGCCATGATCTTTCAGATGATGCGACGCTTTTTCAAAGAGTTCCGAAGAGGCGACAAGTGCTTTCAGGGGAATACATCCGGCATTGAGGCAGGTTCCGCCAAGCCTCGGCTCTCCTGCCGGGTCGTCGTAGCCGTTGAACTCGCAGCAGGCGACTGAAAAGCCGAGCTGGGCGGCACGGATTGCGGCAATGTAGCCGCCGGGCCCTGCTCCGATAACAAGAATGTCAAATTGTTTGCTCATGATAGTTGGGTTCTCTCCTTAAAGATCAAGTAAGAGGCGCGCTGGATCTTCAAGCGCATCCTTGATTGCATTGAGACCAAGCACTGCTTCGCGGCCGTCGATGATGCGGTGGTCGTACGACATGGCCAGATAGTTCATTGGTCGTATGACAATTTGCCCGTTTTCCACAATAGCCCTCTCCTTGGTGGCGTGAATGCCAAGAATGGCCGACTGGGGCGGATTGATGATGGGGGTTGAGAGCATGGAGCCGAAAACGCCGCCGTTGGAAATGGTGAAGGTACCGCCAGTCAGCTCTTCGAGCGAGAGGTTCCCCAGTTTTGCCTTGGTGGAGTAGTCGGAAATTTTGCGCTCGATATCGGCAATGGTCATCTGGTCGGCATTGCGCAGGATGGGGACAACAAGCCCTCTGGGGGAGCTGACAGCAATACCAATGTCGAAATAGCCGTGATAGATAATGTCCTTGCCGTCCACTGAGGCGTTCAGGACGGGATACTTGCGCAAAGCGTGCACTGTCGCCTTGACAAAGAAGGAGACAAAACCGAGCTTGACGCCATGCTCTTTTTCAAAGGTGGCTTTGTAGCGGTTGCGCAATTCGATGACACCCTGCATGTTGACCTCATTGAAGGTGGTCAGAATGGCGTTGCTGGCCTGCGACTGAAGCAGCCGCTCGGCAATGCGTGCCCTGAGCCGGGTCATCGGTACACGCTGTTCCGGTCGATCGGTCATGAGTGGCTCTTCGCGGTTGGCCTCTACCTGTTTTGGCTTCTGTACGGGCGCTGGCGCTGGTGCAGGCTTGGGCACGGGTTGAGGAGGTGGCTGTGGCGAAGAGGGTTCAGCGTCTGCCACAATGGCCTGCAGCACGTCGCCTTTGGTCACTCGTCCCTGTCGCCCTGTACCCTCAACCTGTGAGAGCTTTATTCCGGTTTCGGCCATCAGTTTTGCCGCTGAGGGCATGATGACGACCTCTTCAGCTTCCACGGCTGCCGGTTCAGGCGACTTTGCCTCGCGAATAGCCTCCTCCTGGGCGGTAGCAGTGGCCTTGCCTTCGCTGTCGATTCGTGCCAGCACCTGATTGGGCACTACCGTTCCTCCGTCTCCGACAAGAATTTCAATGAGCACGCCGGATGAGGGGGCGGGAACATCGAAGACCACCTTGTCGGTTTCAATTTCAAACAGGATTTCATCTTCAACAACGCCGTCTCCGGGCTTTTTTTTCCAGTTGAGCAGCGTTGCCTCTGCAACGGATTCCGACAACTGGGATATGGTGACGTCAATGATTGCCATTCTTGGATATTATTTATTGAAAAAAAGGCTGAACTCACCGAAAGCCTGATCGAGCAATGCTTTCTGCTGTATGGCATGGGTTGCGCCGTAGCCACATGCGGTAGAGGCCGATGCAAGCCTGCCTGCATAGCCGAACTGCTGGCCCGGGCTCATTACATTCATGATATAGTGTTGGAGAAAACGCCAGTAGCCCTGATTTTTGGGTTCATCCTGGCACCAGACAATCTCTTTCAGTTGCGGGTAGCGTGCAAGCTCTCTCTTGAACTCTTCGGCGGGGAAGGGGTAGAGCTGCTCGACACGGATGATGGCCACATTTTCCTGCGTGTTTTCCTTGCGCCGGTTGATGAGGTCGTAGTAGACTTTGCCGGAGCAGGCAAGGAGACGGCGTACATGCGCAGGAGAGGCCGTGTCATCACTGATAATGTTCAGGAAATTCCCCTGCGAGAGATCGGCAAGCGGAGAGACCGCCTCCTTGTTGCGGAGCAGCGATTTGGGGGTGAGAATTATCAGCGGCTTGCGCTTCATCGTCGTTATCTGGCGGCGGAGCAGATGAAAAATCTGGGATGGGTTGCTCGGCTGGCACACCTCGATGTTGTTTTCGGCGCAGAGTTGCAAAAAGCGCTCAGGCCGGGCGGAAGAGTGTTCCGGCCCCTGTCCTTCGTAACCGTGAGGCAGCATGAGGGTGAGGCCGGATGCCAGTCCCCATTTTACCTCGCCGGAGGTGATGAACTGGTCGATGAGCACCTGCGCCCCGTTGGCAAAGTCGCCGAACTGCGCCTCCCAGATCACCAGGGTATCGGGTGCTGAGATGGAGTAGCCGTACTCAAAGCCGAGTACCGCCTCTTCGGAGAGCACCGAATCAATGACGGTGAAGGCTGCCTGGTTGTCGGCCACATTCTGGAGAGGAATGTAGATGCCTGAGTCCCACTTTTCACGTTTCTGGTCGTGGAAGACGGCATGACGGTGCGAAAATGTTGCTCTGCCGCTGTCCTGACCGGTAATACGGATCGGGTAGCCACCGGCAACCAGTGAGGCGAAGGCCAAATGCTCACCCATGCCCCAGTCGAGAGGCTGCTCTGCGCGACCCATCCGGGCCCGGTCGTTAACCACTTTTTCAACGAGGGGGTGAAGCTGGAACCCTTCAGGAATCTTTGTAATCATCTCTGAGAGCCGTCTCAGTTCCGCCAGGGGGACACCGGTTTCGGAGGCTTCATTGCGTCCGGCAGCCGGATCGGCGGTAAAGATGGTTTTATTGACCAGTACCGGATTGGTGCTGTATTTGCCCTCATCAAGATCCTTGCGGAACTGTTTGGTGAGTGCGGTGGCATACTCCTTGTTGATAACGCCCTGCGATTCAAGCCGCTCCGCATAGAGTTTGCGGGTGCCGGGATGGAGCGCTATTTTTTTGTACATCAGCGGCTGCGTCAAGGCGGGTGTGTCCTGCTCATTGTGGCCAAGCTTGCGGAAGCAGATAATGTCGATCACCACATCACGCTTGAAGGTCTGTCGGTAATCGAGCGCCATCTGTGTTGCAAGCACGACCGCTTCAGGATCGTCACCATTGACGTGGAGCACCGGTGCTTCAATCATCTTCACAACATCGGTGCAGTAGGTGGTTGAACGGCTGTCGCGAGGGTCGGAGGTGGTAAAGCCGATCTGGTTGTTGATGACAATATGGACGGTTCCTCCCGTGCCGTAGCCCCGGGTAAGCGCAAGGTTGAGGGTCTCCATGATGACACCTTGCCCCGAGAATGCCGCATCGCCATGAACCAGTATCGGCAGCACCTGTGAGCCATCGCGGTCGCCACGGCGTACCTGGCGCGCTTTTACCGCCCCTTCAACAACCGGATTGACAATTTCAAGGTGCGAGGGGTTGAAGGCCAGCGAGAGATTGATCGGGCCGCCCGGGGTGGCAAGGTCACTGGTAAAGCCCTGGTGATACTTGACATCGCCTGAAGGGAGATCGTCGTCATGTTTGCCCTCAAACTCCGCAAAGAGGTCGAGCGGATTTTTTCCCATGATATTGACCAGCACATTGAGCCTTCCCCGGTGTGCCATGCCGATGACAATCTCCTGTACTCCGGCCTTTCCGGCACGCTGAATCAGTTCGTCCATTGAGGCAATAAAGCTGTCGCCACCCTCAAGGGAGAAACGTTTCTGGCCGATAAAGCGGGTATGCAGATAGCGTTCGAATCCTTCAGCCGCCGTCAGTCGTTCAAGAATATGCTTTTTCTTCTCCGGGCTGAAATCCGGCTTTGAGCGGATGGTCTCCAGTTTTGCCTGCCACCACCGTTTCTCCGTCTGGTCGGTGATGTACATGAACTCTATGCCGAGGGTGCCGCAGTAGGTTTCGCGCAGGTTCTGCAACAGTTCGCGCAGCGGCATACTCTCGTTGCCGAAATAGGTATTGCTTGTGTTGAAGACAATATCCATGTCGGTATCGGAAAAACCGTAAAAGGAGGGCTCAAGATCGGGGAGGGCAGGGCGCTCCTGGCGCTTCAGCGGATCAAGGTTGGCCCAGCGGGAACCGATGTTGCGGTAGGCGGCAATAAGCTGCTGCACTGAAACTCGCTTGCGTCCCAGCTCCGCATCAGGGCTGGCAAGCACCCGGCAGATGGGCCCGAGACGGGCTCGTTCGGCAAACGATGCCTGGACAGGGGAGTGCGCAATATCCGGAGCGTCACCGTTGGCTCCCGGCACATTCTGCATGGCGTCAAAGTAGGCTCGCCAGCTTTCAGAAACAGAACCGGGATTGTCGAGATAGGCTTCGTAAAGATCTTCGATATAAGGGGCATTGCCTCCAAAAAGGTAGGAGCTGCTGCTATACTGCTGCATCATGGTTTGACGGGCTTTTCTTCGAAAGGTTCGAAAGGGTTGGTGCTGAAATGGCCGTGGAGAAATTTTCCGTGTTCGGAACAGGGGAGAGGTAAAGAGCTTTTCCCGTTTGAGGCCGGGGAAAAGGGGAGTACAGATTGATTCATCCTTTTTTCAGGACTGTTGACTCAGAGAGTGAACGAAAACGAAGTATAAGACATCTTGGGGCTTATTGCGAAGGAATTTGTGAAGGTATTTTTAATGTGTGAAAAAAAAGCACGCTTCAGAGTCGCATTGCCCACACGGTGGCGGAAGAGATGGCTATGGCTGCCGTGAAGCTGAGCAGGGTACCGACAAGAATGTATTCGGCCTGTTTGAGTTTTTTTGACTCTTCGAAGCGCAGAATTGATTTGGCAGCAATGAGGAATCCGATGCTTTCAGGCTGTCCGGTCAGGAAAAAGAGGAAGATCAGACCCCGTTCCAGTTGACCAATGAGCGCTCCTCCGTTTTGCAGTCCGTCAAGTTTTAGATTGTTTTTGCTGGTCAGCTCTCTGGTGAAGAGTGCGATGAGAAAACCCGATCCTCTGATGGTTGCTATCAAGCCGGCAAAGCCTGTAAAGAGCTGGTATCCGGTACCGGAGAATACCACTCCTTCTGCACCCTGGGTGAGAAAAGTGGCAAGAAGGATCAGGCTGAAGAGATGTGCCGACTGGTCGGCAATAAAGGTGGCGACCCTCTCCTCCCCGCAACGTTGCTTGATGAGGTCGATGATGGTATGAAGTGCGAAAACAGCGAGTGGAGCCTCCCAGCAGTTCCAGAGCTGGAGCAGCAGCCAGGTGGTTGCAGCGTGTATGACGCCATGCAGGATGAGCATGAGCGGCAGACGCTTGTTGCGCACCATTTTTTTTGGCTGAAGAAAAAAGTCACCCATGAAGTGGGCTGCAATGAGTATTGCGGCTATCTTTTCCATTGCTACCGTTGTTTATGGATTGGCATATTGTTCAGTATTGACACATTGCAAGCCTCTAAGCTTGATTGTAATCAAAGCAAGTTAAAGAGTTTGCTTTTTAGCAATCTGTTCTTCTTTTCGTACCTTTTTTTCAGCATAAAACAGCACCGAGTTGACGCTTTTCCAGTGTGCGCGCATCAGTGAGTCTCCGACGGCTTGTCGGCTGGGAGTGCTGTTTGTTTTTGATACCCAGCAAGCCGCGCTCTCCTCTTGTGTAAGGCCCATCAATGCCAGGTTGACGGCCCTCGATTCCGTTGGTGTCCAGTCCGTTGCAATGCAGTCGAGCAGCGGTATGACGGCGCCGATCATGTCGCTCCATGGTTCAGCCATCTCTGTGGCTATGCTGAGAGCGAGAAATATGCCTTTCATGCTGTCAATTCCCCTGCCTGAAAGGGTAAATGCCGGGCCGCGCGAATCGGATATTCGCTCTGCGGCAATGGCATCGACCGTGCCAATCCCGATGGAGATACGGGTGTCATACTTTGTGCTGGCGTCTGATTCCATCTTCAGGGCCGTTCGCAGAAAGAGTCCGGCCCTTAAGGACTGTTCAGGCCTGTTGAGGAGAAGTTGCCAACTGTCGTGACGAAAGGTATCCATCGTTCCGTATAAGGTGCCAGGGAAGCGTTGCTCAAAGAGGATCGCTGAACTCCTGAGCTTCTCCATCGCCAGTTGGCTCTGATTGCTTGTCAACCGTGAAGAGCCGACAAGGTCACCTGTCAGAACGGCATGGAGATTACTGGTTATGGCCATGCATGAAATGGTTTTGTGATAGTGTGCCGGTCTTTGCAGTAATGTACATTCGTTATGGCAATCCTGCAACGTTCAGAATGGTCTTTATTCAGCCTGCGAGGCTCCGCAGATAGGGCACAAGGGGTCACGCTGGACGCTCACTTTGCGGATGGTCATGGAGAGGGCGTCGCAGGTCAGGAGTGTATTGACGAGCGGCGTTCCGATGGAGAGAATATACTTTATCGCTTCGGTGGCCTGTATGGAGCCGATGATGCCGGGGAGCGCTCCGAGTGGTCCTTTTGGCATGGCTGGTGCGGGCACTCCCTCTTCGTGGAATACACACTGGTAGCAGGCGGTTTTGCCGGGATAAACGGTCATGGTTTGGCCGTAAAACTCCCTGATACCGGCGTGGGAGTAGGGTTTTGCTGCGTTGTGGCAGGCACGTGCAATGAGGAATTTTGAGTCGAAATTGTCGGTGGCGTCGATCACAAAGTCGTAAGCAGCGAGGATCTCCGGTGCGTTTTCGGGCGTGAGCCGGAAGGGGTAGAGCGTGAGCTTGATGTCGGGGTCGAGGTCGTGCAGCCTCTCCCCGGCGGATGCGACCTTCTCCTGCCCGATGGAGTTGGTGGTATGGAGAATCTGGCGCTGGAGGTTGCTGAGATCGACCTTGTCGCCGTCCATGAGGCCGATGGTGCCGATGCCCGCCGCCGCGAGGTAGAAGGCGACAGGGGAGCCGAGCCCTCCGGCACCAATCACCAGCAATTTTGCGTCGAGCAGTTTTTCCTGCCCCTTTTCGCCGATCTCCTGCAGTGCGAGATGGCGGGCGTAGCGCTCCCGCTGGTTGTCGGTCAATGGCATGGTTGTGCGTCTAAAGGGTGAGTGGTTGCACTGTTTTGCTCTGATGACGGGCCGTTATAGGCGGGCTCCCAGTTTTTAAAGACCGGTTCGATGTTTTGTTTGCGCAGAGCCGCGCAGAACTCTTTGGCCGTGCGGTCGTCAAAAATTTCAAATTGCCCCGTCTCCTTTTTCTCTGTATCATGGTAGCCGCCAACGGTGGTGCGGCTTTCGATGCTCATTCGGGTGATGCCAAGGCCGCTCATGCCGTCGCGGTAGGCGGCGCTCTCCCTTGTTGAGAGTACCAGTTCAGTATCCGGAAGCGCTATGCGGAATGCAAAGATCATGCGGGCGAGCAGGTGGTCATCAACGGCGAAGGGGGGCTCATAGCCGCCGGTCTGGGGCCTCATGCGCGGAAAGGAGAGCGACATGCCTGCCCGCCACCAGGTACGCCCGAGGTGGCGCAGGTGGCGGTAGAGGCTCAGTGCATCTTCAACCGGATCGGAGAGGCCAAGCAGGACGCCGAGCCCGACATTTTTAATGCCTCCCTCCAGTGCCCTTGCCGGGGTTTCAAGCCGGTCAATAAAATCTTTTTTCGGTCCCCAGCGGTGCAGCGCTTCGTAGCGTTCGCGGTTGTAGGTCTCCTGATAGATGGTGATGCCGGTGCAGCCGCAGTCGGCAAGGGCTCGGTACTCTCTGACACTCATGGGAAAGGCTTCGACCGAGACGCGCTGCATTGTTCTTGCGGCAATTTCGACACTTCGCCGCAGATAGTCGAAGTCGGCGGCAGCGGTGCGTTCACCGGTCAGCAGCAGGACGTCGCTGATGCCGAGCTTTTTCATGGCCGTCAGCTCCCGGCTGGTCTCGTCGGGTTCAAGACGGTGGCGCACGGTTTTACGGTCGGAGGCAAAGCCACAGTAGACGCAGCCGCTTGAGCAGTAGTTGGAGAGGTAGAGCGGGGCGTAGAGTGTCATGGTGCGACCGAAACGGCGCAGGGTGATCGCTCTTGATTCGGCGGCAAGTGCTTCGAGGGAGCTTGATGAAGCGGGTGAAAGCATGGCGGCAAGTGCAGCCGTCTCACGTTCATCGGTGAGCCAATCAGGTAACTCCCTCATAGGGTTGCCCCCAGAAAGGCGGTGAGGGGACTGGTTGCTATGGCTGAGCCGCTTTTTTGCATGAGTCCGGCCCGGAATGCCTTTCTTCCTGCCGCAACTGCTTCGGCAAAGGCTTCAGCCATCTCTGGAGGGTTTCCCGCGACCGCCACGGCGCTGTTAACCAGTACCGCTCCGCACCCCATCTCCATGGCGTGGGCGGCTTCGGAAGGGGAGCGCAGCCCGGCATCAACGATGACCGGGATGGAGCTTTCACGGATGATGAGCTCAATCATTGCGGCGTTGGCGAGCCCCTGGCCGCTGCCGATGGCCGATCCGAGAGGCATCACTGCGGCGCATCCGACCTCTTCGAGCCGTTTGGCCAGTACCGGGTCTGCGGTGATGTAGGGCATGACCAGAAAGCCCTCTTTTGCCAGAATCCGGGCAGCCTCGAATGTTTCAATCGGGTCGGGCATCAGATGTTGCGGGTTCGGATGAATTTCCACCTTGATGAACGCGCTGCCGGAGAGTTCACGGGAAATATGGGCCGCACGAACCGCTTCGGCGGCCGTTGACGCTCCCGAGGTGTTGGGCATGAGGGTTACCCCTTCGATTGTCGAAAGAGGGCCAAAAAGGTCATCTTCAGCCTGTTCGCGGTTGAAGCGGCGCAGCGCCACGGTAACAAGTTGTGCGCCGGAGGCCCTGACGGCCTGGAGCATCACCGCCGCATTGCTGAATTTTCCTGTGCCGAGAATCAGACGGGAGGAGAAGCTGTGAGAGCCAAGTTGTAACAAATCCATAATAAATATAATCGGTTAGCCACCGCCAGCGAAAATGAGAAGCTCAACCTGATCACCCTCTTGCAGCATGAGGGTTGGGCGGTTTTCGGGGCGGATGATCTGCTGGTTGACCAGTACGGCCACGCTCTTTCCGTCGGAGCCGATAGTCGAAAGCAGATCGCTTACGGTCGAACCGGTCGGGAGTGGCTGTTGTTGTCCGTTCAGCTCAATAGTAATCATTTGTAACATTTCTTCATGATTTCTTTTATCCATTCATCCTTCAAGGGCGTTTAACAAATCCGCCTCCAGATCTTCGGCATTTTCGAGCCCGACGGAGATGCGCACAAGGTTGTCGGTACATTTTCTGCGTGCACGCTCTTCCCGGGAGAGTGCGCCAAGCGTCATTTTGGCTGGCGACGCGATGAGCGACTCCACACCGCCAAGGCTGTCGGCCAGAACAAAGAGTTTGATTCGCCCCACCAGTTGTTCTACTGCCGGAAGTCCTCCTTTCAGGGCAAAGGTGACCATGCCCCCGAAACCGCTCATCTGCTCTTTGGCCAGTTCATGCTGCGGGTGGGAGGTGAGGCCCGGATAGAGGACCCGCTCCACCGCCGGATGCTGTTCAAGGATTTTGGCGAGGTGCAGGGCGCTCGCTTCATGCTCCTTCATGCGGATTTTGAGTGTTTTCAAGCCGCGAAGAATGAGCCAGCAGTCCCAGGGAGCTGGTATGGCCCCCGCTGCCGCCTGGTAGTTTTTGATGATGGTGTGCAGCGCGGCGTCTGAGGTAACGACGGCACCGCCGATGACGTCACTGTGTCCGCCAAGATATTTTGTGGTGCTGTGGACAACAATATCAGCACCAAGTTCAAGCGGACGCTGGAAGTAGGGGCTTAAAAAGGTGTTGTCGACAGCGAGCACAATACCGCGTTCTTTGGCCAGCGAGGCAAGAGCCCGGATGTCGGAGAGCTGGAGGAGCGGATTGCTTGGTGTTTCAATCCAGATCAGCCTCGTGGTTGGGGTGAGAGCCGCCTCATAACTCGCCGTAGCTTCACTTTCCGCGTAGGTTGTGGTGATCCCCAAAGGTCGGAGCAGTTGCTCAAAAATGCGGTAACTCCCTCCGTAAATGTCGCTGCTTGCAACAATATGCTCCCCGGGTTTTACCACCTGAAGCGCCGCAAGTGTGGCGGCAACTCCGGAGGCGAAGGCGAGGCCGTAGCGTCCGTTTTCGAGCAGGGCAAGGGTTGACTCGAGCGCTTTTCGGGTAGGATTGCCGATTCTTGAATAGAAGAATTCGCCGTGATGCTGCAAGTCTTCACGCTCGAAAGTGGATGTTTGGTAAATGGGAAAGGTTACCGATCCCGTATGGGGGTCTGGAGCCTGTCCGTCATGAATCGCAAGGGTTTCGAACTGCATTGTTTTTAGATTTTCTTTTTTTTGTTTCCCGGCTCAGATTCCGCTTCCGCCCTGTTGCAGCTCTTCTGCCTCTATGCTCTTGCGGCCAGCCTCCTTGTGCACCAGATCGAACGCTTCAAAAAGCTCCTTGCGGTAGTGATCGAATTGTTTGTCGGTCCGGTTTCTCGGATAAGGCAGCTCGATCGGCATGTTGTTTTCAAATCTGCCGGGATTTGGAGCCATCAGGACGATCCGGTCACCCAGATAGACCGCTTCGTCGAGATCATGGGTGACAAAAATAACCGTTATTTTCTGTTTTTTGCGCAGTTCAAGCAGTTCATCCTGCAGGTGAAGCCTCGTGAATGCATCGAGCGCGGCAAAGGGTTCATCCATAAAGAGCACACTTGGCTCAACTGCCAGGGCGCGTGCCAATGCGACCCGCTGTTTCATCCCTCCTGAAAGTTCATGGGGATGGCGTTGTGCATAAGCGGTGAGGCCAACTCCTGCAAGAGCCGCCATAGCTTTTTGCTTGGCTTCAACAGCCTCGAAGCCTCTGCATTTCAGGCCAAACAGCACATTGTCGAGCGCTGTTTTCCAGGGGAATAGTCCATAATCCTGGAAGATCATGATCCTGTCGGGGTGTGGTGCCAGGACAGCTTTTCCGTCAATCTGCACCGAGCCCTCGGTTGGCTGGTCAAAGCCTGCCATCAGGTTGATGACCGTTGATTTTCCGCATCCACTCGGTCCTACAAGGCAGACAAATTCGCCTTCGTAAATGTCAAGGTTTCCCGCCTTGAGGGCAATATGCCGCTCTCCGGAGGAAGAGACAAAAGTTTTACCGGCATGTTGCAGGCTGATTTTCAGTGTTTGGCTTTTCTGCATGGTTTCGGGCTTTATTGCTGCCGGGTTATGCCCCACTGGCGGTTGATTAACTGTTCGCCTGCCGTGATAAGGCGGTTGAGCAGCAGTCCAAGCACTCCGACCAGCAACATGCCAGCCATAATCATGTCGGTGCGAAGAAAATTTCGTGCATCGATGATGAGATAGCCGAGCCCCGAATCAGCGCCAAGCATCTCGCCTGCTACGAGATGAATCCATGCTGTGCCAAGTGCGATGTGCAGACCGGTCATGATGCCGGGAAATGCCGCAGGAATGATGATGCCAAGAAAAATTTGGGCAGGTTTGGCTCCGAAGTTACTCGATACCTTGTAGTAAATGGCCGGGATGTTCCGTACGGCAGTGATCGTTGCCAGCAGAACAGGGAAAAAAGCCGCTATAAAGATGATGAAAATCGCTGGAGCGTTGCCGATGCCGAACCAGAGAACGGCAAGAGGAAACCATGCGATGGGCGAAATCGGGCGCAGTAACTGCACAAGAGGATCTATTGACCGCAGGCAGGGCTGGCATCGACCGAGAAGCAGACCGACCGGTATGGCACAACTGACGGCTGCACTATATGCAATCGTGAGGCGCAGCAGACTGATGCCGATATCCTTCCACAATCTTCCCTGCTCAACAAGTTCCCTGATGGCTTCAATTACATTCCGGGGAGCAGGGAAGAGGTCCGACGAATAGCGGGAAGCTGCATATTGCCAGAGAAGAACGAAAAGGCTGATCGCAACCGCCGGAAAGAGGAACTTTTGGATCTTGTCAGGCATGCAGCAGGGCCCTTTTTGCAAAGCGGTTGTCGATATAGGTTTTCAGGTCAACACTGTTTCCGGGCAGGCTGAAGCTTTTCATGTAGCGCTGGGTTGCGCTGAAATCAGCAATGTCTGGAACAAGATTGTTGAAGGTCAGGCGGTCTGGTGGAGATGTGAGTACTTTTTCGATAATTGCCTGTTTCTGGCCAAGCAGCGCGACCGACTCTTTGGCGGCCTGAAGCGGGTTGGCCTCTATGAAGGTGGCGGTTTTTGTAAAGCCTGTCACCAGTTCCTGCACCGCTTCCGGGTATTTGGTAATGACACTTTCGCGGAGGTTGAGGACGCAGCAGATATGGTTTGGCCAGATATCTTTGGAGAGCATGAGTACCTTGCCGATTTTCAGGTTCTCTGCCTGGACACCGAATGGTTCTGCAACGATGTAGCCGTGGATTCTTCCGGTTGCAAGGGCGACTACCATTTCTGGTGGTGCCATATCGATAATTTTTACATCGCGGGCAGCGTCGAGCCCTTTCTCGGCCAGCACTTTGCGCAGAAGGATGTTATGGGTTGAAAACTGGCTTGGAACGGCAATGATTTTTCCTTTAAGGTCATGAATAGTGTTGATTTCACCGCTGTTTTTCACCGTGATGGAGCTTCCGTTCCTGTGGCCGAGAAGCACTACCTTGATTGGAGCACCTTTCTCACGAAGCGTGAGGCTCATCGGCGTCAGTAAAAATGAACCATCAATTGCTCCGGCCTTCAGTGCTTCGGCATTTTCGGGCCATGAAGAAAATTTGACCGGCTGGATGACCAGATTTTTAAATTGTTCCCGTAATGCGGCAATCAGCAGCAGATGATCGGTGATGGGAAGGTATCCGATTTTAAGCGTAACTTTTGCTGCGCCGGCAATGGCGGTCGTAAAATTGCCGGAGAGTATTCCTGGAATTTGTGAGCCAAGCAGGGCTGCGCCTGTTTTGAGCAGAAAGCTTCTTCTATTCATGGAGGTGATTTTTTTGATGATGATGGGTGTGTGGGGCGATCTCTTGCTCTGCTGAAAGTCGTTTGCTGGAAGGACGCCCCGCTTTGCTCCATCCGATTTCGGCACGCCGGGTATCGAAATCGGCAATGATTTTTTGCGCAAGTTTGACCGGGTCGGCTTCAACAACCATGACGGAACCAAGTAACTCTCTGGTCTCTTCATAAAAAAAGTGCGCTACCTTTTCCGATCCTTCAATGGGAGGTGAAATGCAGTGATAGGAGTTCATGCCAAGCAGCCGGAAGCCCATTGCAGCTCCGATACCCTTTTCGTTCGACCATTCCGGGCTTGAGAAGGCAAGGGGCAGCGACGGAAGCGGTAAGCCGGATGCTGTTGAAATTGCCCTGAAAAGAGCTGATGCACGGGCGTTGTCGAGACACTCTCCCATGTGCCAGACAGGTGGAAGCTGAAGCGGGCCAAGAGCCTGGTTCAATCCCGCTCCAGCCGCACTGAGCCCTTCAGGGAGGCAAAAGCCGAGTTTAAGGAGGGCGTAGGCTGCGCAACCGTTGGTCAAGGCCAGAACGTCATGGGCAATCAGCTCATCGGCAACCTTCACGATTGCCTCTTCGTAGACAACTTTTGGATTGTTGCAGCCAACCAGGTTGACGATCCCACGGATTTGGCCTGACTTCAGGTGGTCAAGCAGTTTGTCAATACCTCCAAAGGTTTCGGTTATGTTTTCCACTGAAAAGCCTACTTCAGCATCCATACGGGCTTGTGGAATGAAAACCTTCCCTTGTTGTCGCAGGCTGAACGCTGCGATTGCACGGCGGACGATAAGCTCAGCCATTGTCTCCGCTTGGTCAAGGTTTGAGTGGTGATGGTCAAAGGCAATGTGTTCCGCTCCTGGCAGACGTGCCGAGTCACTTGTGGTGACAACCCGTGTGTGGAAACATGCAGCCACATCCATGATGCCGGGAAAGACATCCTGTACATCGGCTACCCATAGATCAAGTGCTCCGGTTGCCAGTGCAAGTTCCGCTCCAGCGGCATTGGTGAGTGGATGGATATCGCCGAACTTGGCCAGCGCTGAATGGCCTGAGCAGCAGATCCCATAGAGACGGATTGTGGTTGCACCCGACTGCTGGGCTTCGGAAATCAGCTTTTCACTCCGGGCAGCCTTGACAATGGAGGCTACCAGAACAGGAGAGTGGCCGTGAACGGCAATATTGACTGTTTCAAGTTTGATCGAACCGAGATTTGTTGTTATCCGGCTTCGCCGTGGGAGTCCGAAAAGACAGTCCATTGCAATCGAGGAGCCGACAACGCTGCTCCAGGCAAAAGCAAGCCCGCAGCGAAGCATCTGACGGAGAACATTCTGCCAGTCGCCATCCGTTCCTGTTGATGTACGGTGGAGTGCCTCAAAGACCTCATGATAGGCGCCGATAGGCATTATGTCAAGCTCTTTCCAGACAGCCAGCCTTTCGGGAGGCGCAAGCGCTTCAAGTGTGGTATAGGGGCCGGGGATTGTCCTGCAGAGATCTTCGAGCAGTATCATGGCGATTTCAGCGGCAAGCTCCTCGATAGACTTTTCTGGAGTGAAAATGCCGAAAGCGCGTGCTGTTGCCAGAACCTTGTCCGGGCCAAGAATGGGAAGGCCAATTGATCCTTCTGCAGCTTTTTTGAGGGCAAGCATCACCTCCCGTCCTCTTGCTCCATGAGCGGCAACACCTGCGGCTGTCCATCGCAGGATATTTCTTGCAACAATGAGATGCTCGTCTGCTCCGCAAACTCCACGGGGGCTTTTAACTGTTATTCGGCAAGGGCCTATATGGCAGTTTTTGCAGCAGGTTCCATCAAGACCAAAACCGCACAGAGGTTTCTGGGCATCGAAACGGTCAAATACGTTCTCAATACCGATCTCCTCCATGTGTCGGATCATCTCCCTGACGCTCTTGTCCGGGGTACGTGCAAGAACATCTGACTTGAAAGGGAAATGCTGTTTTTGTTTCATCGTCGCTGCATAGAGTTGATGACTTCGGCCAAGCTGTTTATCGTCGTTCTTCTGCTTTGCTGCCAAAATGGCAATGTTAATTTCACTGCTCAAATCCCGAGTCCATCGGTAAAGGTGCTTTCAACAGCTTTCTGCTGCAGTACCCTCGAGTTTGGTGGCACGCTCATGGTCTGCCAGACGTTGCCTCCGATCACTGAGTTTTTACCGATGGTTATTCTTCCGAGAATGTTGGCGTTCGAGTAAATGACGACGTTATCCTCAATAATGGGATGGCGCGGCAGGTTTTTGACCGGGTTGCCATCGTCATCGAGGGCAAACTTTTTCGCGCCCAGCGTTACGCCCTGATAGAGGCGTACGTGGCTGCCGATAATGCAGGTTTCGCCAATGACGACACCGGTGCCATGATCAATGCAGAAATGGTCGCCAATATGGGCTCCGGGATGAATGTCGATGCCCGTTTCCGAATGGGCCATTTCAGCAATGATTCTTGGAATCAGGGGCACGCCGAGCGAAAGCAGGGCATGTGCTGCCCGGTAATTGATCATGGCCCTGATGGAGGGGTAGCAGAAGATGATCTCCCCATAGTTTTTTGCTGCCGGGTCTCCATCGTATATGGCCTTGACATCAGTGCATAATTTCCGCCTGATGTCAGGGAGGAGCCCTATGAACTGGCTTGCGGTTTCGGCCGCTTTTTCTGCGGCGTTGGCCGAATCGCAGTTCCCGGTATCGAAATGCTGAACACTGAGAATCTGCCCTGCAAGTAATCCATAGAGTTTCTCTATGCGTACCCCAAGAAAGTGGTGGCGCGACTGCTGGCGCAGCACGGGCCCGCCGAAATAGCCCGGAAAGATGATTGAACGGAGAAGTTCAACCACCTCTTCGAGTTTTTCAATCGAGGGGAGCAACTGCTCGTGATGGCCCAACGCGTCACATTCCGCATCACCGTGGCCGGATAACAGCCTGATAGCCTCTTCAATGATCGTGTCACTTTTCGTTTCCATGTGTGTTTTATAATCTCCCTCTTGCAAATAAGTCTTCGTATTGATAAAAATAGTTCTGTCGGTTCAGATTTTGACCGCCTCTTCTTCAAACTGGTAGAGCAGTGTTGAAAGGTAGCGCTCGCCGGTATCGGGCAGGATAACGACGATGCGTTTGCCTCTGTTCTCCTCACGCAGTGCAAGCTGCAGAGCGGCGTACACGGCGGCGCCTGAAGAGATTCCGACAATAAGCCCTTCAGTTTTGGCAAGTTTGCGACCCGTGCGGAGGGCATCTTCGTTCGTTACCGGAATAATTTCATCAATAACGCCGGTATTGAGAATATCGGGAATAAAGCCTGCACCGATGCCCTGTATTTTGTGCGGGCCCGGTTTGCTTCCGGCAAGCACCTGCGAATCAAACGGCTCAACTGCAACAATTTTAACTCCCGGGTTCCGCTGTTTCAGTACCTCTCCGACACCGGTAATCGTTCCGCCTGTGCCGACGCCGCTGACAAAAATATCAACATTTCCATCAGTATCATTCCAGATCTCTTCGGCCGTTGTTTTACGGTGGATTTCCGGATTTGCCGGGTTTTTGAACTGCTGCGGCACAAATGAATTGGGATACTCCGCGTTAAGTGCCTCAGCTTTTCTGATTGCGCCGCTCATTCCTTCGGGGCCCGGGGTCAGTACCAGCTCCGCACCAAGCGCCTTGAGCAGGTTTCTGCGCTCAATACTCATGGTTTCAGGCATGGTCAGTATCAGCCGGTACCCTTTGGCTGCGGCAATAAAGGCCAGTGCAATACCGGTGTTGCCGCTTGTCGGTTCAATAATGATGCTCTCCTTGTTGAGCAATCCCTGTTTTTCAGCATCCTCAATCATTGAAAAACCAATGCGGTCTTTCACACTGCCACCCGGATTGAAGTATTCAAGTTTGGCAAGAATTGTCGCCAGCGCCTCATGCTCACGGCCATAATTTCCAAGCTCAAGAAGAGGGGTGTTACCGATAAGATCCGTCAGTTTTTTTGCGATGCGTCCCATAGCTGTTTCGTGGTTTTTGTGGTTGAAAATAACATTAATATCATCAATAAACCCTTCAACGGGAATCCCCTTAAACGGCCATCTTGCATACCATAAATACGGTAGAGTCAAATATGGTATTCGATATTGTCGATCAATCCGGCTTTTATGGCATACATCAGGAGTTCAGGGCTGCTCGAAACGCCAAGTTTACGGAAAATATTTTTCCGGTGTGTCATGACGGTGTGAAAACTGATATACTTTTTTGCCGCAATCTCTTTTGTTGAAAGACCGCTGGAAATCAGTCGGACGATTTCGATTTCCGAGGGGGTCAAAATTGTCGCATCTTCCAGAGGCCCATCCTTTTTCAGGAGAATATCGAGTACATCGCCTGAATAATATTTTTTCCCTTTCAACGCAGCCTCAATCGCCTGAAAAATCTCTTCGCGGTCGTCGGTTTTCAGAACAATATTTCTGATGCCGATATCATTAAGCTCCTTTATTTTTAAGTGCGTTATTGAGCTTGTCAGAATGACGAAACCTGTCTCCAGATGATTTTTTTTCAAATCCCCAAGTTCACTGATTGAACCGAAATCAAAGAGGATGTCATCGGTGATAACGAGTGAAACACCCTCTTTTTGCAGATGTTGCTGCAAGCCAGCCTTGGTCGAGACCGTAGAGAACGACTGAAAAAGCGGTGTCAAGAGTGCACGTAGCGCTTCGTTGGTCAAAAACTGTGTATCAGCGAGTACAACAGCGATATTTCGTTTGGTGCCGGTCATGGTCACGATTTTGTCTCTTTGCTCTGGAGTACCTGGTCGAGAGCCTCAATCAGGTCGTCGGGATGCTCAAGGCCGATGGAGAGACGGATCAGATCTGGAGAAAGGCCGCTTTGGAGTTTCTGCTCTTCCGTCAACTGGCTGTGCGAGGTGCTTGCCGGATGGAGTATGAGGCTTTTTGCATCGCCGACATTGGCAAGGTGTGAAAAGAGCTTGATGGTGTCGATGATTTTTACCGCTGCATCATAGCCGCCTTTAACGCCGAAAACGACCATACCGCCAAATCCGTTTTTCAAATCTTTTGAAGCTGCGGGATAAGAGGGGTCATTTTTCAGACCGGGATAACGAACCCATGCCACTTCGGGGTGTTGCTGAAGATGCTCGGCAATGATGAGCGCATTTTCTGAATGACGGGCCATTCGGACAGGCAGGGTTTCGATGCCTTGAATGAATATCCACGAGTTGTCGGGCGAAATGCACGCTCCAAGGTTCCGGAGTGGCACGGTACGTACGCGGAGGGCGAAGGCGATCGGTGCAAGGGGTTCCGGCAGGTCGATGGCCCAGCGCAGTCCGTGGTAGTTGTTGTCGGGTTCGGTAAAGAGGGGATGACGTCCAGCCTTCCAGTCAAAACGCCCTGCGTCGGTAATGATGCCGCCGAGACCGGAGCCATGACCACCAAGCCATTTTGTGAGGGAGTTGATGACGATGTCTGCTCCAAGATCGATGGTTTTGAGCAGGTATGGAGTGGTGAATGTTGCGTCCACAATAAGCGGAAGTCCGTTGCGGTGAGCTACCTCGGCAATGGCTTTGACATCGGTATAGTCGAGTACCGGGTTGCCAATGGTCTCAATAAAGAGTGCCCTTGTTTTCGGGGTGATCGCACGCTCAAAATTGGCCGGATCTTTTGGGTCGACGAAGGCAACGGTAATGCCAAGTTTCGGAAGGATGGCATCGAACTGGGTATAGGTGCCTCCATAGAGATTGTTGGCGGCAACAATATGGTCTCCCGCTTCGGCCAGCGTGATAATGGTATTGAAAATCGCCGCAGTGCCTGATGCAACGGCCACGGATGCCGCTCCGCCCTCCAGTTGAGTGACCCGCTGTTCGAGAACGTCGGTCGTCGGGTTCATCAGCCTTGTGTAGATATTGCCAAGCTCTTTGAGGGCAAAAAGGTTTGCGGCATGTTCCGTGCTTTTGAAAAGGTAAGAGCTGGTACGGTAGACCGGTACTCCCCGCGACTGTGTTGCATCGACCGACTGACCTGCATGAAGGGCAAGTGTTTCGAAGCGGTAGTGTTCTGAACTCATCGGAATATTCTCCTTGCGTTTTTACGATTATTATAATGTTCTCTAAAATACTCTTTCTGAATGCCGTGCTGCCGGGAATTTGTTATTTTTTCTGTTGACCGAAGAACCTGAAACGCTGCAAATTAAACTGGTAAAAGAGGAAGCAGCCGAAACAGAACCCTGCAAGGGCTACGGCTGCTGCAACGGCAACGGTGCCCGAAAGGATCCATCCTGCAAGAGGTGCTCCGATCAGGAAGGCGATCTGTGCGCCACCGAGCAGCAATGCAGCAATGGAGTTATTGAAGCGCATCAGTTTCTGGTCTTCGGTTTTAGCATTCAGGTTTTGCCGGGCCAACAGGCGTGACCCGACAAAAAATATAAGGCTCCCTTTTTTTCCAAACAGGACGGCTGAAAGAATGATAAAAAAAAGTGCAGTGGTCACCAGTGGTTGCTGGAACAGGATTGCGGCAATGATACCCGCGAGCAAAACAATTCGGTTGAGTGAAACAATCGGCAACGGTATGCCGGTGCAGGTGGTCGCTGGTGATGATGTCGTTGTTGTTGTCATGATGCAGTGTTCTCGTTTGGTTATCGTTGTTTGATTGAACCGGGTGAAAATAAAAAAGCCAGCCCTGACATTCAGAACCGGCTTTCAAAAGTTGATGTACTTTACGAAATTATCCGCGAGTCACAATCCCTTTTCCGATATCCTGCTGTCAGAACAGTGTTGCCAACGGCAACAGCAGTACATCATAAAGATTGTAAACGTCATTGATTTCATCAGTCGCTCTTTTTTGAGTTTCATTTAACGATTGTTAACCATTTTTTCAGACTTTTCCAAAAAAATGGGTGATTTTTTTCTATTCAGTTCACCCCGATAATTACACTTGATGCCTTGAAGAGGGCGCAGGCCGTGTCACCCTCTTTCAGTGCCAGTTTTTCAGAACTTCCGTGAGTGATGATGGCTGAAATAACGTTGCCCTCTGCAATTTCCAGATCAACTTCCGTGCTGACCGATCCTTCGATAAGTTTAGTGATTTTACCGGGCATGATGTTGCGTGCACTCAGTTTTGCATCGTGCAGCTCCTGGGCGATAATGATTGAGCTTGCCTTGATGATGGCATAAGCATTCACCCCCTCTTTGAGGCCAAGGTTGTCGACAGCTCCAATGGTGATAATGGAGGTGATGCGGGTTTCTCCTTTGAGTAAAAGAATAACCTCCGCGTTAACTGCTCCCAGTGTGATTTTTTCGACTGTGCCCGAAAAAACGTTGCGTGCACTGATTTTCATGGATATTCGTTTAAGAAATTGATAAAGATGATGGGCATCTCCGAGACGCCCCTCAAGATTCTGGAGAAACTTCCGGTGCTCCTCTTGGACAACCCGGAACTGCTCGATAATTTTTTTTCCCTCTCTTGTCAGAACGGTGCCTCCACCCCCTTTTCCTCCGGTCATGCGCTCAACCAGAGCTTTTTCAGAGAGGTTGTTCATCATGTTGACCAGGTGCCATGCCGTTTTATAGCTGATTCCGGCGGCTTTCGCAGCACTGCTGATGGAGCCAAGCTCGTCGATATTTTTGAGCAGGTCGATCTGGTCACCGCCAAGAAACCTGTTCTCCGCCTTCTGAAACCAGATGGAGCCCTCAAGGCCGATTGACTCTTTCATTTTTTTTAAGGAATTAAAATTACGGCAGCAACATAGATGATTGAAGGCAAAGGAAAAAATGAGCTGTTCAGAGGAGCTTCAACAGCTCGTCGACAAGCTTGTCGATCCCTTTGGCCACCTCTGAAATTGTCGGTCCGAGCATGTAGGCGGGTGTGCTCACCACCTTGCCCTTTTGACTCACAACGGCGCTCCACACTGGACATTCGACATGGCTTGCTCCCATTGCTTCAATTGCCTTTGCGCACTCTTGGTCGTTGCCGATTGTCAGCTCAACATTCTCTTTACCCAGTACCTTTGCGGCTATTACCGGTGCGATGCAGATAAAGCCGAGTGGTTTGCCCGCTTTAAAAAATGATTGTAGTACAGCGGCAACCTTTTTATCGACTTCGCAGTCAGCTTGGTGTGTATTAAAATTGCTGAGATTTTTTGCCGCGCCGTAACCACCGGGCAGAATGAGTGCGTCGAGGTTGAGGGTATCAATCTGTTCGAGGTCAGTGATAACGCCCCGGGCAATGCGCGCCGATTCCACAAGGACATTGCGCGACTCGCCCGCCATAACTTCGCCGCTGTAATGGTTTACCACTTCCTGCTGTGTCATGTTTGGCGCAATGCAGTGAGCCTTGGCACCCGCCCTGTCGATTGCAAGCAGGGTGAGTACGGTTTCGTGGATCTCTGAACCGTCGAGAAAGCCGCATCCTGAGAGAAGAACTCCTATTTTTTTCATGGCGCTGCGTGATGCTGTTGTTGATGACTTCTGATTATTCCGATGGCAATGGTCACACGCTTAATTCATACTTCAGGATTATCGACTCGCTGATAAGTTTTTTTGTGGATTCAAGGCAATCGGCGAAAACAACCATTTCACGCAAAGATACACTTTTTTGCTCTTACATTCTTTTCTTCCGTTCGCATTCAAGTGTGGGGCGGCTGATGAACAACCGCCGTCCACTGCTCTTGTTATGACCTCCCCTGGAATTTCTGCAACAGCCATGATCCGGTTGAGGGTTGTATCGCTTTTTTGAGTGGAAGCCCTGCATTTTCCCAACATACAATCCCGCGCTGCATATTGAGCGCTTTGCTGTATCCGTGGTTGGTCAGAAAACGGGTTGCCATCATGCTCCGATTACCAAGGTTGCAGGCGACAATGACCTGACGGTCTGTCGGTATTTCCTTATAGCGGTTTTCAAAGTCACGCAGAGGAATCAGCATGATATTTGCCACATCGAATGATTTTTTTGCAATTTCATGCGGTTCACGGACATCGACAAGCAAAGCGCCTTTTTCAATCAGTGCAAGGGCGGCTGCAGGGCTGATGTCAAGAGTAGTGTTCATGGTAGCTTTCTTTATCGGTTTATGAAATGGTTCAGTTTCTCTCATTGGGGTACACCTCTCCTGTTCTTCTGGCTTCGCTCTCAGGACGCTAATGTTTTTTTTATGAATGGCTTTTCAGTGTGCAAGAATGCCACTTTTTAAATATACCTATACCCCCTACAGGTATATATGCCAAAATATCAGCAAAAGAACAAGCGCTTTTTTTGCTATACTTGAAAAATCCGCAGATTGTGGCGGATCAATTGCAACACGAATCGGGTACCAACAGGAGATTTTGAGGATGCCATATATGCACAGGGAGTTACACAGGGCAGAGCGTATCGGCTGGCTTCGAGCGGCCGTGCTTGGTGCCAATGACGGAACCATCTCAATAGCAAGTCTTGTTCTTGGCGTAGCCGCTGCCGGAGCGCCCCAAAGCACCGTGCTGCTGACAGGCGTGGCTGGTCTGGTTGCCGGTGCCATGTCGATGGCGGCGGGGGAGTATGTCTCGGTTCAATCGCAGGCAGATACTGAACATGCAGACATTGAGAGGGAAAAAGGCGAGCTGGAAACGGATCCGGAGCACGAACTGGAGGAGCTGACCTCTATTTATGCTGGCAGGGGGCTTGAGCCTCCGCTTGCACGGTTGGTAGCCGAAAGCCTGATGGCGAAAGATGCTCTTGGAGCACATGTTCGTGATGAACTGGGCATTACGGAGACCTTGCGGGCGCGGCCAATCCAAGCGGCATTTGCTTCGGCAATCTCGTTTGTTGCTGGTGCAGTTATTCCGATTTTGGCGGTGCTGCTGGCGCCTTCAGGCTGGATTGTGGAGTTCTCATCTGCGACAGCACTCGCGACCTTGGTACTTCTTGGGGGAACTGCAGCTTATGCTGGCGGAGCATCTCTTGTCAAAGGGGCACTTCGTGTCGCCTTCTGGGGAGCACTTGCAATGGGGCTCACGGCAGGAGTCGGCAAGCTTTTTGGCACTGTGGTATAGAATGATACGATACAACATCCCTCCGCTCTGGCTTGTTGCTCCTTTTGTGATGCTTCTTTTGATGATAGCAACCGGCCCCCTTTTTTTTTACCGCTTCTGGGAGCGGCACTACGCAAAGGTTTCCGTAGGTCTCGGAGTCATCGTTGCCGCTTACTACGGCTTTGTGATGGAGCATGGAGTGTCTCTTCTGGAGCGCACCCTCGAAGAGTATCTCTCCTTTCTTGCCCTGATCGCATCACTCTTTGTTGTCTCAGGGGGAATACTGATCAGGATCGAACGAAGAGGAGGGCCATTGACCAACGCTCTTCTGCTTTTTGTCGGGGCGCTTCTCTCCAATTTTGTCGGAACAACCGGCGCATCCATGCTACTCATACGTCCCTATATGCGCATCAACGAGGGGCGGCTGAAGGCATTTCATCTTGTTTTCTTTATTTTTATTGTCAGCAATATTGGCGGTGCGCTCACTCCTGTTGGTGATCCTCCGCTCTTTCTTGGCTTTTTGAAAGGGGTGCCCTTTTTCTGGGTGTTGCCCAAAATATGGTTGCCGTGGGTTATTACTGTTGCCGCTCTTCTGCTCATTTTCATCATTCTTGATGCAAGAGCAGGGAAGGGTGATATGAAAAGAACCGAAGCAAAAGGGGGGGTGAGCATTACAGGAAAAAGAAATTTCTTTTTTCTCGCGGTGATTATTATGGCGGTTTTTCTTGATCCCGCAGTAATAGAGGGTTTTCCAAGTCTGCAGGAGCTTTTTCATCTGCCGTTCGGTATTCGGGAACTCATTATGTTTATGGTTGCCATTACTGCCTATAAAGTTTCAAATCATGAGGCACTGAAGGGCAATGAATTCAACTTTGAGCCCCTTCAGGAGGTTGGATTTCTTTTTGTCGGCATCTTTGCAACCATGATTCCTGCTCTTGAACTCATCGGAAATTATGCAGCAACTCATGCCTCTGAACTCTCTCTCTCGCGCTTCTACTGGATGACCGGGGCCCTTTCCGGTGTGCTCGATAACGCCCCGACCTACCTCAATTTTTTTGCCGGTGCGTTGGGGAAGTTCGGTCTTGATATCGCCTCTCCTGCCGATGTAAGGGCGTTTGCCAGCGGGGTGAATTCTCCGGTGCAGGGTGATGTTTCTTCAGAGTTCTATCTCATCGCAATCTCGGTTGCGTCGGTCTTTTTTGGAGCAATGAGCTACATCGGTAACGCGCCGAACTTCATGGTCAAAAACATCGCCGCCCAGTCTGATGTTGAGGTGCCTGGATTTCTGGAGTATATCTGTAAATACTCGCTGCCGATTTTGCTTCCACTTTTTGCGCTTTTATGGTTTCTGTTTTTTAACGTTTGAGGGGATTGCCCCAATATTCAAAAGCTCAGGCCGATATTCGAAGTGCATCGTATCGTAGTGATACCACCTGCCACCCCATATAAATCCATGCTTTTCAAATATCGCAACAATCTCTGCCGGAATCTGGTTTTGATAGGGGTAACGCCCTTTGGAATCGGGCTTGGCCCATCTCCAGTAATTGGCATGTTGTTGCGCAATATCAATAGCGGTTGCACTTCCGTGCGCACTGAGGCGTTTTGTTCCTTCGATGACTCTGCAATTCACGGTACCAGCGGGAGGGATAAGGTAATTGTCGAATTTTGCTGGTAACAGATCCAGTTCCCGTGATACTTTGGATAACTGCTCAGCCACGCCGTTAATGCGGGTCATTTTGATTTTCTTGCCCCACTTCTTTGGAAGCCAGACAACATCCACCAGAGTGCGCGCTGTTTCACCCTTTCGGCAGTCTCCATACATTTTCAGGAAAAATGGTTCGTACCGCACCCGTCCCGGATCACTGTTAACGTCTGGCGCGGCGGTCACCTTGCCTGAAAGATAGGGGGCGTAGAACATATCCCTGATTGATGGTGCATTGAGCAGCGTTTCAAACGTTTTCCCTCTCTTGCCGTCATCAAAGGGCATTCTCGTTCCGTCTTTCCAGATCAGCGTATTGCCTTCGTGTCCCGCAAGAAATGCAGGATAAGAGTTCACCACTCTCTCCATTAATGCATCGTTTTCTGTTGCACGGGCTGCAGTCACAACAAAAAGCGGGCATATTGCTATAAGAAAAAGCTTTGCAAGGCCATGAAAAATCATTGCTTATCTCCGGTAAAACAAGGTGACTTTCTGCTGCCGATCAATACTTGAGAATTTTGATCTCAATATAATCCCGGCCAGAGTCACGCCTCCATATTGTAATCTCGACTAACGGCTCACCGTGAACGATTTCGTCCAGTATATCGCCACTCAGTGGGCTGTTTCTTACTAACGATTCCAGAGTTGCGCGATTTTGCTTTGAAACAAAGAAGCTATCGCTCTCATCTTCGGGATCAATGCGACTAAAAACATGAAAGTTTGCCCGGTCTTGCCGAATAATTGCGGCGGGAGATCTTAGACGCTCACCGTAGCTGTTAAAGTGATCCGAACGCCCGAGACGTGCAGCATAAGAGTCAACCAGATTGTCAGCAAACGCAGGGGTCGGCTGAAACATGGCGAAAAGTGCAATCAAAAAATAAAGCTTTTTCATAATCGAATCTCCAACGTTTATTCTTTAAAAATAAAGAGATATCTCAATACGTTGCGCAAGATGATCCAAACGGGAACACTTGCCTGGGTGACTCTTTTTATAAGAGAGAGTTACCTTCGTCCCGCAGAAAAATGGAGCATTCTTTCTCTGATAAATCTGTCGCTGTAATTTACATATTTTTCCTCATTTATTTCTTGTGCGGTGGTTGATGATGATTGATTCAAAGCAATTGTTCCTTCATTCGCCTGACATCTCAGCATTCCGGTGGTCATGCTGCGCAGGTCATCCTCTGTAAAGCGAACCGGACGAGTATTGCTGGATTCGGTGTGTTAAAGAATGCCGCTTTCACGCGAGTGTTTTGTGGCATTGGTCATTTGAGGCTGTGACGTACCGATGGGCCTCCAGGGTACTGTTTGCTTTTTTTCCGGGGTGAAGAGTTCCAGTTCTGAAAGCGGCGTGTCAGGAGCCTCTTCGAGCGCCTTGACCAGAAGCTCAAGGGTAGAGTGCATGATGCTGCAAATCCATTCAGGATCAATTGATACGTCAATCTGTACCGTCAGGTCAAGTCCCTCACCAAAATCATCTATGGAGAGGCAGACTGGATAATTGCTCTCACCTTCTGTATGCCTGAGCAGTTCAACTCCTTCAAAGTGGAATGTCGCATCATTTTTTTTGGCTGTATGCCGATAGTTCAGCAGTGACGTGAAGAGCGGTATCGAAGCAGGAACAGCACTGCAGCGCTGAGCCATGCTGAGTGAGGCATATTCGTGACGTATGAGCGTAAGAAGGCGATGCTGGGTCAGTCGAAGAGTTTCGGCAACCGTTTGCGCATCGCATGTCAGGCGAAGGGGGAGCGTGTTGATGAAGATGCCGACTGCCCGCTCAACTCCGGCACCTCCATGCATGCGTCCTGTCAATACGGTGCCGAAAACAATATCCTTCTGATTGCAGCAGCGGGAAAGGAGGAGTGCCCAGGCAAGATGGCAGATGGCGGCTGGCGTCGCACTGAAGTGACGAGCTACTGCGCGAAGCCGGAGTGTTAGATCATTTGACAGTTCCCTGTGCGACTGCACAATTGTTGAACCGTCACCGTTTACATCAAGCAGTCCGAATGGAGCTGTAGGGTTTTTAATATCACCCAGCATCTCGCGAAAAAACGGTTCTGAACTCCCCGATTTATTTCTTTCGTGTAATTGGGCAATGAAATTGCGGAAGGGTACTGGTGCTGGAAGGCGCTCGAATGTGCCATCAATATGTGCAGTTATTTCATCAAGCATCACCATCAGCGTCGTGTAATCCATTATCAGATGGTGAGAGACAAGAAGCATCAGCCAGCGCTCACCATCCTGTGCAAGTGCTATCCGAAGCAAGGGCGGACGTGCCAGATCAAGACGGTTCTGGCGCGAAAAAGCGTTCATCAACTGATCGGCAATCAATCCATTATTTTCATGGAAATCCAGTTGTTCAACCATCAGCGCGCCATGACGCCAGACAACCTGAACCGGTTCCGGCAAGGGGCCCCATACAATTGATGTCCTGAGCATGTCATGGCGCTCAATAACAGACCGCAGGGCAGCAGTAAATATATCGGCACGAGCAAGACTGTCTACTGCAAAAAGATGACGACTCATGTAGGAGTCACCATTTTTTTGCAGCCTGGAATGAAAGTACATGCCTTCCTGGAGCGGTGTCAGGGGATAGATATCCTGTATGTTGCTGGCTCCGCCTTCAACAGTTGTCAGAATGTGATCGATCTTTGCCTGTGAAAGGTGAATCAGGGGAAGAAGATCAGGAGTTATTCTGTTCGTGCCTGGAAGAATACTGTTGACAGGAATTGGAAGAAGCGATTCGTTGCAATGGCCGGATGAACGGATTCGTTCTGCAAGTTCAACGGGTGTGGGAGCTTCAAAGAGCCAGCGGACTGGAATGCTGATGCCTGCCGCATCGAGGAGAATGGCCGTGAATCTGGCGGCAGAGAGTGACTCTCCGCCCAGCTCGAAAAAGTTGTCATGGATGCCGCAGTTTTTCTGATGCAGCGCCTTGGCCCAGAGGTCGACCAGAAGTTCTTCCATATCATCGTGCGGGGACGCGGCGGAATTATTGGCTGGCATGTCGTCCGGTTCGGGAAGTGATTTCCTGTCGACTTTGCCGTTGGCGGTCAGCGGCATTGATTCCAGAAAAACAAAAGCTGAGGGTAGCATGTAATCAGGAAGCGTGCCTTTGAGGAAGCTCCGGATCTCAGCGATCGTGGGCCGCTGCAAGTGAGATGTCACAAGGTAGGCTGTAAGTTGTTGCTGACTGGACGCATCTCTTCGGGCAATGACCACGGCTGAGTGAATGGATGGATGGGCAGTGAGTGCCGATTCTATTTCACCGGGTTCAATGCGAAATCCGCGGATTTTGACCTGATGGTCGAGACGACCGAGAAACTCAAGGTTGCCGTCCGCCCGATATCGGACGAGGTCGCCGCTTTTATAGAGCCGGGCACCGGGCTCAATGGAAAACGGATCGGGAATGAACTTTTCAGCCGTAAGTTCGGGACGGTTCAGATATCCTCTTGCCAGACCGATGCCGCCGATATGGAGTTCTCCAGTTTTGCCTGTCGGGGTCGGGTGCAGATTTCGGTCAAGCACGTAGAGCCTTGTGTTTGCTATGGGTCTGCCGACGGGAAGAGGCTCGTCAGTCAGGATGTCGGCGTGGCTGCACTCAGCAATGGTGGCGCAGACCGTTGTTTCGGTCGGACCATAGGCGTTGAAGAATCGTTGTCCTTTCGACCAGAAGGAGGCCAGAGCCGGGGGGCATGGTTCGCCGGCTACGACAAGCACCTCCAGGGCTGGCAAAGGTTTGCGGGGCAGGAGGGCAAGAGCTGTCGGCGGCAGGGTCAGATGGGTGATGGCCGCTTCATCAAGATAGTTAAGCAACGATGGCCCTGGAAAGCGTTGTTCTTCATCCGGGAGATGCAGTTCGGCCCCGGAACAAAGTGCCATTGCGATCTCTGAAACTGATGCGTCGAAGCTGAAGGAGGCAAACTGGAGCACCTTGCTTCTTGAGGTCAGGCCGAAGGCGGAGATCTGGGCCAGTACCATATTGCTCAGCCCGCGATGTGTAATTGCGACCCCTTTTGGAACACCGGTTGAGCCTGAAGTGTAGATGATGTAGGCGAGCTGTTGCTGGCTGAGGGCAAGATCGGGATTATGTTTCGCTTGTGATGCGATAGATGTCTGACAGGAATCAATGCAAAGGGTACGGGCTCCGGTAAACGGCAATTGTTTGAGCAGTGATTGGTGTGTGATGAGCAGCTCAGCTCTGGAATCTTCAAGCATGAAGGCGAGACGTTCGGCAGGATAGGAGGGATCAAGGGGCAGATAGCAGCCACCGGTCTTGAGTACGGCTATCATAGCGATAATCATCTCCGCAGAGCGATCCAGCGCAATGGCGATCGGGGCTTCATGCTTTGTGCGGAGTGCAATGATGGCGTGAGCCAACTGATTGGCCCTTGTGTTGAGATCAGCGTAACAGAGCCTCACATTCTGAAAAACCAGAGCCGTAGCCTCCGCTCTTCCGGCTGCGTGAGATTCGAAGAGTTGATGGAGCTGTTTTTCAGGCAGAGGCCCTTCTGTCGCGTTCCAGTTGATGAGTAACTGTTCTTTTTCAGCAGGCGGCAGCATATCAAGAGTGCTGATCCGCTGTTCAGGGTTGGCAAGTACCGCTTCAATCAACTGCAATAGTCGAGCCTGTATGCACTCTATTTCAGGCGCATCAAAATAGGCTTTGTTGTAGCCTAAATCAAACTGGATCTCCTCGTTTTCGGAGAAATCAAGCATATATATGACAAGAGGAATCTGTTCAAAATTGTGAATATTCCAGATGGTTTCACCGACGGGAATAGATCCGAAGCTGAATGAATAATCCTCTTTTTCCAGCGAGAAGCCGAGGTCGAACACTCTTTTTCTGCCTTTCTGTAACACTCCTGACAGACGATTTATCTCACTTACCGGGAGACGTTGATGGCGATAACTCTGCCGCAAGGTTCTTGAGACAGCCTTGATCAGCTCGGTAAAGCTGATTTCATTGCCATAGCTGAATCGTTCAGGAATAATACTGACAAACATGCCTATGGTTTTTTTAAACGCTGGCGAGTTCCTGTTCAGTACCGGTAATCCGATGACACACTCACCCTGTTCCTGGGTACTGGTGAAGTAGACATAGAGAATCCCGATCATCACGTGGACGAGGGATATGCAGTGCAATTCGGCCAGTCTCCCCAGTCGTTCATATTGTTTGCGGGGAAGATGTCCGATGAGAACCCCTCCGGGAACTGCCTCCGTGCTCGCGCGGTATCTGCTTCGAGTCGAAAAGAGGGGGGTGGGCAGCGGGGTAAATTTTTTCTGCCAGTATTGCCGGTGATCTTCAACCTTGTCCGGGTCCGGTGCCGATGCATCGTGACGGAGGAAGTTACCGTATGAAATCTCCGGTCTGAAGGGGAGTGGACGGCCGTTTAAGAGTGCGTTGTACTGTGCTGCAACGCGATGGGCAACAAGATTCATTGCCCGGCCATCGATAGCGATATGGTGATAGAGGTGCGACCAGAAATAGCGATGTTCCGAAAGTTTATAAAGGCTGAAGCGGAAAAGGGGCTCTTCTAAAATCCGGAATGGTTGATTGTGGCTGTTCAGGATGAGCCGCAAAGCGCTTTGTTGCGGGTCGCGCTCAATGGAACAGTCTACAAAAGTGATGTTGATATCCTCCATCTCGGGAAATGACTGGAAAGGGATGCTGTTCCGCTCGGTCAACACCATGCGCAGCGCATCGTTTTCCTTTATGAGCAGCGTGATTGCCTTTCTGAATATATGCAGGTCAAGCGCTCCATTGATCTGGCAGTAGCATCCAACGTTGTAAAGCGGCGTATCCGGAAACAGGCAGTGGTCGAACCAGATTTCACGCTGAACCGATGAGAGCAGATAAAGCTGAGGTGTCCGCTCAAGTGGATTTTTCATTGCTCTTCACTCCCGGAACTAGCCGCTGCTGAATGTTCGATGCAGAGATGGCGGGCTAATTGAATAAAATAGGAGAGCCATCGTTCGATGGTTGGCGGATCGAGAATATCGGTATCGTATTCGATCATCAACTCGGTTTTTTCTTCCTGGTCAACATAAAAGAGGATTAAGTCGTGCTTGGCGGTTTTTGTATAAATTACTTCTTCGAGTGAACGGGCAAAAGAGGCTCTGATATCCGGAGCCGAAGGAAAAATGAGTGCCGTGTTGATCGGCTCAAACCGTTGGTACTCAAAGACCACATTGATAAGGGGCTGCCGGTTTCCAGCACGTTTTGGTGCCAGATCTTGAATCAGGCAGTCGAAGGGATAATCACGATGCTCGAGGGCTTCCATAAGCGTCTTGTGAACAAGGTTTAGAAGGGTGTCAAACTCACTCTCCTGATCGAGTTTGACGCGGATGGGCAGAACATTGACAAAAAAACCGATAAGACCTTCCAGTTCAGCGTGGTCGCGTCCTGCAACACCCATGCCGATGATCAGTTCGCTCTGGCGGGTTAAACGAAAGAGAAGGGCGGAAAAAATGGCCAGCCCCAGCGCAGCCATACTCACGCCGTTCCGTAAAGCAATCTGCTGAAGCGCTTTGGCGGTCTCCTGCGGCAACTCTTTTTTCAGAGTGGCGCCCTTGTTTGAGGGGATTTCAGGCAGGGGACGATCGCAGGGGAGCTCGATTCGTTCAGGAGCACCCTTCAGGGTATTTTTCCACCAGATTGCGGTATCCGACCAGTCACGGGTACGTTGCCAGACCGCATAGTCGCGAACAGTTATCGGCAGCGGTGGTAAAGTTGCTCTCTTTTCCTGCAATGCTGCCTTGTAGGCAAGTTCCAGTTCCCGTAAAAATATTCTCGATGACCACCCGTCATGAACAATGTGGTGGGTCAGGATGAGTATGAGTGTCTGCTCTGCTCCTGTACGGATAAGTCTTACCCTGAGAAGCGGCGGTCTCGAAAGGTTGAAAGGCCGGGAAACCTCTGTTCTGGTCAGCCTCAACGCTTCGGTAGAGGGGTCGGAAAGCATGCTGAGGTCATTTTCCTGCCATGAAAGGGTAATGGATTTGGTATTTTCAATTCGACGGATTATTTCGCCGTTGCACTCCTCAAACCCGGTACGCAGGGATTCGTGACGATCAACAAGAGAAAGAACGGCCTGCCGCAGTGCTTCCGGTATAAACTCTCTGCCCGCCCGGAAAAAGAGGGTCATATTGTAGGCGGCGGAAGTCGCATCAAGACTGTTTACCAGATAGAGCCGCTCTTCAGCATGGCTCGCGAAAGGAAATGCGGTTTCCGCAGCGCGGGGAATCCTGAACTCTCCTGCATCATTTTTTTTGCCGGTCTCAATGCATGAGGCAAGCCCGGCGACGGTGGGAGTGGCAAAAAAGTCGTTTATGGTGAGCCGGATGCCGGAACGCTGGGCGATACGGTTGATTGCCTTGATGATGATGAGGCTGTGACCGCCAAGGTCAAGAAAACTTACGTTGCGATCTTCTACGGGACGTTGGAAGATTTCGGAAAAAACCTCAGCGACCATATGTTCGGCTTTGCCTGAAGGTAATCCTCCAGACGAGGCATTACTGTCGGCTATGATCTCTCCGTTATCCGCGTCCAGATTGAGCTGGATGCGGTCAAGTTTGCCATTGGAATTAACTGGCAGGTGAGTGAGCCTGATGAAGCGGGCAGGCACCATATAGGATGGAATGCGATGCATAAGCCAGGAACGAAGTTCGGTAGCTTCAAGTGTTTCATCCCTCGGAAGTAAACAGGCAATGAGTTCTCCTGCTTCCCGCCGAAAGAGAACTGCAGCTCCGGCAACTGACGGGTGTTGTAAAAGTGCCTCCTCAATTTCACCCGGTTCGATACGGAAGCCTCTGAGTTTGATTTGACCATCCTTGCGTCCTCCGAATTCAAGAATGCCATCCCGTCTCCATCGTCCCAGGTCACCTGTCCGATAATAATAGATACCGTCCTCTCCATAAAAAAAATTCTCAACCGTCCTCTCCGGACGGTTCAGATAGCCATCTGCAACCCCGTCACCGCCGGTTACGATTTCACCCCATATACCGACAGGAACTATCTGATCATTCTTGTCAAGCACTCGTACTATGGTTTGATGGATTGGACGGCCGATAGGCAAACTCTCTTTTTTCAGATCCTGATGACAGACTTTATGGATAGTTGTAAATGTTGTGTTTTCAGTTGGGCCGTAACCATTGAAAAATGCGGTTTCAGGAGAGGCTTGCATGACCCGGCGCATAAGTTCCGCACTCATGGCCTCTCCGCCGGCAATGACCGCCCTGAGGGTGGAAAAACTTTCAGGCATTACTTCTGCCTGCCGGTGAAAGAGGCCGGTAGGCATTGCCAGGATGCTGATGTTCAGTCGCTTCAGCTTTTCTGCGAGAGTAGCCGGATCAAGAATGTCGTTACGATCAGCAATGAAGAGCTGGCTCCCGCTGAGAAGCGCGCCCCAGAGGTCATAGGTTGAAAGATCAAACGCAAAAGATGAAACCTGAAGGATGCGGTCGATTGGCTTGAATGTTATAGAGTTGTCATACATGACGAGGCGGATGATCGAGTGTTCGAATATCCTTACCCCTTTCGGTATACCTGTGGAGCCTGAGGTGTACATAAGATAGGCAAGCAGGTCATCCCGACGGTTTGTTTCAGGAGGGGGGCTGCAGAGTAGAGCCATTTTTTCTGCATCAATGGTAACATATTTTATCTGCCTCTCTCCCTCAGCGCCGTATCCTGCATCATCTATCAAGGCGGCTTCTGCCAATGCCTTGCGACCGGCTGCGTCAGCAATCACTACCCGGCACTGTGCATCAGCAAGAATCCATGCAATACGGCGCGGCGGATACGATGGATCAAGAGGCAGATAACAGGCTCCGAGCGAATTGATTCCAAGAATTGTGGCGACGGCAGTACAACTTCGTTCGATGTGCAGGGCGACAATATCACCTTCGCCAATACCGGTCTCAATGAGGTACTCTGCAATGCCGCCGGCACGGTACCATAAATCGCTGAAGCTGAGTCGCTCCTCTTTATCACTGACGGCAATGGAGTTGTTCTGTTGTTTTACTGTTGCTGTGAAATGGGCAAAGAGATTTCCCCTGCGCTGTAATTGATAATCCATGGCGTTTCCAGCCCCTTCAAGCCAGTTCTCTTCTTCCGCTGTGAGCAACGGAAGCAGGGAGAGTTTCGTGTCGGGCTGCGATTCCAGCAGAGCACCAAGCAGAACGGTGAAGTGTTCTCCCATGCGTTCAATGCGCTCTTGATCATACATGGCGGAATAGTATTCACAGACGACGCTTATCTGATCGGGCAGATCTCGCATAAAGATGGCGATATCGTTCTTTCCATCGCTGCGTTCGATACCCGTAAGACGGAATGCCTCTTTATCGTCAAGCGAGCCTCCTTTACTTTCGGCATAGTTCATGTATGAGAGGGTCACCTCAGAGAGCAGCGTTCGCTCAGGCGCTGCCGGTGGGGCAAGCGCTTCAAGCAGCATTCCGAGTGGGCACGCACGGTGGCGCATCGCATCGGCAAGGTCAGCATGGACGCCTCTGATGAAACCCTCTATCGACTCGTTATCGTTGAAGGAAAATCGCAACGGTAGAAGTGATACCATCATGCCCGGTACTCCTGTTGCGCCGAGACTCTCCCTGGTGTCTACCGGAACGGAAATAACCAGATCCTCATTACGGCAATATCGGGCAAGCAGTGCTGCCCATGCAGAGAGTACGACGGTAAAGGGGGTGGTGCTGTGTGTTGCAGCATATCGGCGCAAGGCCTCTACACTCTTCTTTGGCAGACTGAAGGCAACGCTGCCGCACTGCCACGTATGAAATGCCGGCCGAGGACGATCAGAAGGCAGATCAAGCACCGGCAGCGGTAACGAAAAACGGTCCAGCCAATAGCGTTTTGCGCTCTCAACAACTGCGATTCCCGCCCCTTTGCGACTCCACCATGCGTAATCCTTGAGCTGCAAGGCGAGTGGAGGCAGGTTTTTTCCTGCATAGAGGTTACCAAGATCGCTTGCGAGCAATTCAAGGCTGAGACCATCGGCAAGGCTGTGATGGATATCGAAAAGGAGGGCTTCCGGTGTGCCGTCAGCTTTCTCGACCAGTTCGAAGCGTACCGGGGGAGCCGCTTCAAGGTCAAAGGGAAGAGGCCAGTTGCGACAAAAATCGGCTGTTATTCCATTTGTAGGGCAGATGCGTTTCAGTTGCATCCGCACGTCGGAGAGTATTTCCATTTCCGCCTCGCTCTCTTTTAGATGAAAGCGGGTGCGGAGGATTTCATGACGCCTGACGAGGGCCTCAAGAGCCAATGCAAGTCGATCCAGGTTGCAGTCGGGTGGCAGGGAGAGCATGTTCGGCAAGTTATAGGCAATGCTCTTTTCTGCCGCCATCTGGGCTCGAATGAGGGCCATTTGTTCCCAGCTCAGGGGATAGCGACTGTTTTTCGGGGCAGGTGTGGGGAGCTGGATGTTGCGCGGGTTGGCTGTCTGAGCCTGGCGGCGCAGCCTTTCAGCCAGCATCGTGACTGTGCCGGACTCAACGAGATCGGTGAAGGTGACCGGATGACCGAGACCCCCGATAATGCGATCAATAATATCGATTCCTGACATCGAGTCTCCTCCGAGAGCATAGAAGTCGTCATCGAATTCAATGCTTTCATAGCCGAGAATCTCTGCCCAAATCTCTGCCAGAGCCTTTTCGAGTGTTTTGGATTGTTCTGAAGGTGCTGGTACAGACGCTGTTTTCTTATCAGTTTTTTCGTCATAGAGCAGGGCAACCTGAGGTGCTCCTGAAGCAAGTGCTGTTCGCCAATGGAGGACAACCTCTTCGGGGGTCAAACTGTACTCGTCCAATTTACCACAAAGAATTCTGGCCGCCATTCCGATTTCTCCGATCTGGCACCAGTCGATGCACTGTGCCGGCCGCTCCTCACGTAGCCGCCAGAGAGCAAAGGCATCAAGAAAGAGATTTGCTGCTGCATAGGCACCTGTTCCGGCACGATACTCAACTGCGCTCAACGAGCCTGCAAGAATGAACGCTGCGATTGGGTCGTTGCGAGTGAGCAGATCAAGATTGCGTGCACCATTCACCTTGGCTGCAGTTGAGGCTGCAAACGATTCCGGGGTTTCGTTAATGAGAAGACTACTCTCACCGAGACCGGCATGGTGAACCACTGCCGTGATTGGGCCAAGTACCTTGCGTACTTCGTTGAGTACACCGGAGAGTTGTTCAAGGTCACTGATATCGACGCACCAGTGGCGGAACGTAATGCCTTTCGTGCTGAGCGACTCCAGTCGTTCAAGACGTTTTTGTGAGTCACTGTCGTTACACTGTTCAAGAGGGTGGCGGGAGAGCAGTGCAAGCGATACTCTGCCGCCGGAAGCAAGCTCCTCGGCGAGCAGCAGAGCGAGTCCGCCGGTACCGCCGCTGATGACACAACAGCCAGAGCCCGGCCAGAGTGTTGCTGCCGGTGCAGGAAAATCGGAAAGGGGAGCGAAGCTGCGCTTAAAGCGTCTGCCGAATTGATCAATCAATACCGGTGATTGGGTATGGTCGTTGCATGATTCGATTTCCTGAAGAAGAGCCTCAATCGGAGCATCTTTTTCCAGTTCCAGATACCTGGTCGAAAGCATCGCCTCTTCACATGCTGCGACGTTAACAAGCCCTGCTACAAGTGCTGCGTCGGGGGTTGTCATGAAAGAGCCTGTGTTGGTTGTCATTGCATAGGCGCCCGACCCTGCGGCCAGAAGCTGCAGGGGTTGATGCATGTTCTTTATAAGAGTGCGTAGGGTGACGAGGGTGCGGAGCCCGGCATCTTCGCCCGGCGCAGGGAGAAAGAGTACGAGGTGTACAATGCCGTCAGCGATAGCTCTTGTTACCGCATCCGTGAGTGCTGTTGAGTTGCACGATGCCACAAGACTTTTTTTGACTATCGGGTGCTCGGTTACCCTCTGGAAAAAATAGCCCTCACCGATGACAACAAGCGCAGGAAGAGGAGAGAAACTCGTGCTTGCTTTCTGATCAGCGACCCATACAGGAATTGAGGGTATCACGGTCACTTTTTTCCTCTCTTTTTGTATCTCCGTGCTCTTTGCCGAAGCAATAAAACGCAGCTTTTTAAGTGAGATACAGAGCGCACCGCTCTCCATGTCATACATGTTCACATCGGCGGTAACTCCTCCATCTGCCATTGGGTTCGGGATGGCAGAGACAAACACTTTTTTGGGCAGTGGCAGCCAGAGAAGCACTTCGGCGCAACTTGCCGGTATCAGCCCGGCACGATCCAGAACAATGCTTACAGCGGTGTCGAGAACTCCGGGATGAAGGTTCTGCAAATTTCTGCCCTCAAAATTGTTATCGGGCCGTTCAAGCTGAGCGGTGAGTTCATTGCCGTTATCTCCTTTGGCAATAAGGCAGTTCCATCTGTTACTGACGTTGACCTCTCCATTCGCTTCACTCAGGCGAACACTGGTTGGAAAGAGTTTACCTCTTCTTTCTTGTAACTCTTCAGCATTGAGCGCCGGAGGCGGTACGCAAGGAAGTTTGCACAAGGTTGCCTCTGCAAAATTTTTCCAGGCTCCGTCGACTGTTTTTCCTCCAAGTATTGCATGCTGTTCATTTGCTTCAGGGTCCGTGATGAGCAGGCTGACACTTCCCGCCTTGATCGACGGGGTCTGAAGAGGGCGCAGCCAGGAGATCTTCTTGACGGCAAATGGCAGGAATTTTCCACTGCTTGTGTCAAGTGTATCGGCAAGAAGAGGTAACAGCCCCATCCCGACGAGGGTCGGAACCCCTCCGAGTCTGTGTTCGCTGACAGGCCAGAATGCAGGATCGTGAACATCGAGAGGATAACGCACTCCTTCAGGAGTATCAATCGGTACCTGGAGAGGTATTGGTTTTATGGGGTGTACGGCATTCTCTCTGTTCGGATCAGGATGGCACCTGATTCTCTGCAGGGGAGTTGTTGCAAGGTGAACGCGTTTGGCGTGCTGTTCCGGTGGCATGATGAGCTGCCCACCCTCAAGAAAGGAGTGTGCCGCCATCCGGGCTGAAGGTTCATCCGGCGCGAGAGCATTGATCTGCCCAGTTGATAGCGATCTTTGCTGGCGCCCGAGTCTGCCGGTCAGGCTGTTTTCAGCCTTTGTGCCACAAAGAAAAGTTTCCAGTGCGCCGAGCAGTTCCTTTCGATCACGAACCCAGAATACAAGCCGTTCGGAAAGGGAGTCGCGACCGCTGTTCAGGGTATAGGCAATGTCAGCAAGCGGGCCTGAGGGGTTCTCTCGAATCTGTTCAGCCAGAGCGGCAGAATAGGTGTGGAGTAATACAGGAGTTGCCGCAGAGAGCCCTATCACCGTCCATCCTGAATAGAGGGGTAGCGCTTTACTGATAACCGGCGGCGGAGCTTCTATGATTGCGTGAACATTTATTCCGCTCAGTCCGAAAGAACTGACGCCAGCGCGTCGGGGCGTGCCACGGTCAGGAAGAGAGAGCAGTTGACGGCAAACGTTTACCGGTGAATGCGCAAAGTCGATACGGGGGTTCGGTTGACTGAAGAACGGCTGAGGCGGAGCCTGGTCGTTTTTTACGCAGAGAACCGCACGAAGCAGTCCAAGAGCACCAGCACAGGCGTCAAGATGACCATAATTACCTTTTCCTGATCCGATCAAGGCAAAACCGGTTTCACTGGTTTCACGGCTGAATGCAAGACGAATACCCTCGATTTCTACGGGATCGCCTAAATGGGTGCCGGTACCATGTGCCTCGATATAGGAGATGGTGGAAAGCGGCACGCCGGCTTTGGCTGCTGCGGCGGAAATTACCTCTGACTGTGCTGTCGGATTGGGAGCTGCCATGCCGGTTGAAGCTCCGTCCTGATTGATCGCTGTTCCCCGAATCACGGCGTGCACTGGATCTCCATCGGCTTTAGCCCGCTCAAGAGTTTTCAGTAAAAAGACAACTGCACCCTCTCCTGAACCGGTACCGTCGGCACTTTCGTCAAACGCATGGGTTCTGGCAGTTGATGATTCGATGGTGAAGCGTGCTGTTGATGAATGAGGTATCATCATTAATCGGGCGCCTCCGGCCAGTGCGGCACTGCATTCGCCGTTGACAAGTGCCTGACAGGCCAGATGTACGGCGGTCAGTGCAGAGGAACATGCCGTATCGACAAGGGTTGCCGGTCCCCGCCAGTTATGCAGAAAAGAGAGACGGGTAGCGACATTGGAGGGTACATTGTTGATAAAGAGCTGTTCGGCCCGCTCGGGCAGTACCCTCAGGGCATAATCGGTCCAGACCGCTCCTTGACTTGTTGCGGCAAAGGTTCCGATCTTTTCATTGTCCAGCGACTTGCCTCCATAACCGGCATCTTCAAGGGCCATCAGCGCTGTTTCAAGAAAATGCCTCTGCTCGGGGTGAACAAGGGCCGCATCCGCAGGTGAAAGGCGAAACCGTTCGGGATCGAAATTGAAAATTTGCTCAAGCCAGGCGGCTTCCTGAAACTGTTCCGGGATCGGACTCCCGAGGGCATTGAGCATGGCTACGCTCTCTTTGCATCGTTCCTCAGGTATCGGGCAGACTCTGTCAACACCATTTGCGATATCTCGCCAGCATGCCTCCAGCGTCGATGCTCCGGGAAGACAAATGCCAATGCCAACGATTGCAATATGGCCGTGTGTTTTTGTTACTCGATTCGGCGTCGTGTGCGGGTGATTGCGCTCTTTTGTCTCGTTTTTTTCCTGAATACTGCGGGCCTGAGCGGCAATGGTCGTCACTGAGAAGAGGCGGGCAACACTGAAGACTCCGGGCCAAAGGGCTTCAAGCTTTTCATGCAGACGAACAAGCAGCAGTGAATTGCCCCCTGCATCAAAAAATCCGTCATGAACACTGAACTCTGCGCCGGGCAGCAGTGCTTGCCATAATGCATGAATTCTCTTTTCAAGAGCACTCTGAGGGTTTTCTGCAGGCTTTTCCGGGATGCACTGATCAAAAGAAAAAAGGGTGTCAAAGAGTGGGGAGCGAGTACAAAGAGTTTCCAGTTCATCAAGCGTCATATCCTCGCTGTGTCGACGACTCGACTCTTCGAGAAGAGAGATGTGGCGTGCAAGATTACTCCAGCTTTCATCATGGCCCACAGCATCAAAAACCAGAGGCAGCGGGTTGTCCTCCCCTGCAGCATTTATCTTTATACCGGTCACGAATCGCCCGTCCTGAATCTGCATTGATAAAACTTTCAAATGTACCGCCAGAAGCAGCGAACTGAACGTGATGCCATGTGTTTCAGCAAATGCCTTGAGACGACGGGTTTGAACGCTGTCAAGCAGATGCTCAATGACAATATGTTCGTTCGTGGAAACGCTTGATGAGATGCCTGAACTCTCTTGAGAGAACCGTAGCGGAGGAAGCTCAGCAAGGAGTGTGCGCCAGAATTCGTGTGATTCATTCGTCATGGTATGATAGCGTAGAGCACGTTCAAATAAGTTGTTCGTTCATTCTTGTGCATGTTCCTTTTCCTTGCGGCCAGGCCATTGCCAGTCGGTAAAGAGGGGAGGGCTGTTCTCGCCACAGCGTCCATTGAGAGGAGGGCGATGCCCCCTTTTCATGAATAGTGGCTTTGTTCATAGAGAGATCAATCTTTATGTCAGAGAATGGGAGGGAAAGCCCCCGTCCGTCAGCCTTCGCTACGGCTTCGCGTGCTGTCCATAAATCGATAAATGCTTCACAGCGTTCATGAAGAGAGAGCGATGCAAGCATTGCTTGCTCTTCATGACTCAGACCATAGGCTGAAAAATTATTATGAGGAATATTTTTGCGATCAATCGCCTCGACATCGACTCCGATAGTTCCTGCCTGACTGAGAGCTACCGCAACCATGCCCGAGGTATGCGAGAGTGTGATAGCCATACTCATGCAGCCAGGCATATTGAGGAAAGGTTTTCCCATCCTGTCATGATCGATAATCAGGGATGCTGGCAGCAGCTCCAACGTTTGGCTGAGTGCAGTGCGGAGCAGGGCATGTGCCGCCGCATAGGCAATACGGTCTTTTTCCTGTCGGAACTGCCTGCAATGCATCAGCTCTTTTTCATCAAGAAGTGCAAGCCACAGTGGCGGAGAACTTGTTACTTCCTGAAACTCATGTGTCCATAGCCGTATGGTATGGCGATCAAGCATATTCATCCCTTTATCTGCTCTGTATATTTGCGAATATGGTCTGCCAACTGCTGAACAAAAGGAGGTATCAGCATCTGGCCGTGTGTTCCATCGATCCAGTATAATTCCATTCCACTGCTGCAAAGTCGGGCCCAGCCGTTATAGTCGTCACCAGCAATACCCGGTGCCTGGCCGGATGCAAGCTTAGGTCGGATGAGGAGTATCCGCTCCTCACTTTTTCGTGGTTGGTAACGCAGTGCAGCCAGACCGTTATTCTGGAAAAGAGCAAGAAGACGACGCATATGCTGACGATCAAGACCTTCAGGCAGATAGTCATTGCTGCTTTCATGCTGAATAATTCTGTCGAGGCGTTCGTCAGGAGAGAGCGTGCGTAAATATTCAGCGCTTCCCAGTCCCATTTCATCGAACATCGTGGCAATAAAGTCAGCCTCATCTTTTTGCAGAATGCTTCGTATCGGATCGTGCGAGGCTACACTGTCAAGAAGAATGACGCTTTCAATTGTTGTTCCGAACTTTCGCAACCGCTCTGCTGCCTCCCAAGCCAGCAAACCACCAAAGCTCCATCCAAGCAGTATGATCGGCCGATCCCGGATTATCTCCTGTAATTCAGGCAGATATTCTGTAATCATCAATTCTACGGATGGCTGCAGCGACTGCCCGGCTTCAAGTCCTGAGGCCTGAACCATGTAGATCGGCCAGTCACGGCCAAGAGCATCAGCAAGCGCTTTATAGCAAAGCACATTGCCTCCCGCCGGATGAAAGCAGACCAGAGGTGTTCTTTCACCGCAGGGATTTACAGCAACCAGGGAATGCCATTTGCATGCGGCCTGTTTTGCTTCTATCCGATCGGCCATCCGGGCTATTGTTGTTGAGCTGAAAAGCTCGGCAAGAGGCAGTTTTACATCGAACCCGGTTTCAATGAGCGAAACAAGCCGTATTCCAAGAACACTGTGACCTCCAAGCATAAAAAAATCATCCTCCACAGAGTTGATCGGCACATCAAGAAGCTTCTGCCATAATTCAGCAAGCTTGCGTTCTGTATCCCGGCTAAAGGGGATTTGCATCCGGGCATTCGAATTCGAAAGCTCTTTTTTGTGCAGTGATGGCAGACGGTGCTCATCAAGTTTGCCATTGCTGTTGATGGGCAGTTCATCAATCTCAACGATTAATGTTGGCATCATCCATGCAGGGAGAAGCAGATCAAGATCAGCACGGCAACGTACGGCATCAAAACCGGGGTTTGCAACAACCCAGGCAACCAGGATGCGGTCTCCATCCTGACGGGGATCTGCGACAACTACGGCGACTTGACGAACAAGAGGAGAGGCAAGCATCGCAGACTCAATTTCAGAGAGTTCAATACGGTAGCCGCGTACTTTGACCTGCCGGTCCTCCCGACCCATGAATTGCAGGAGGCCGGGCTCAATCCAGCGACCGATATCGCCGGTACAGTACCATCGTTTGCCCTCATCATCGACGAGAAAGTGACGGGCTGTCAGTTCAGGTTCGTTGATGTATTCACGGGCAACTCCCGCTCCCCCGATTAAGATTTGACCGGGTATCCCTACTGGCAGTAATCTGCCCGACTCATCACAGAGTTTGATGTCAATACCCGACAGAGGCATGCCGATCGGTGGTGGTAAGATGTCGTGCCAGTTGGCAGAAGTCATCCTGTAGTGGCAGGCGGCCACACAACTCTCTGTCGGTCCGTAGGCATTCCATATCTCACTGTTGAGAGTGCCCGGGAGAGCGTACAACCGTTCTGGAAGCTTTGTGCTGAACGTCTCACCGCCGAGAATGAAACAGATCGCTGAACTGCCGATTCCTCTCTCCTGCCAATAATCGAGCAGGAGTGTAAAAAGGCTTGGTGTGGCATCGACGACATGCAGTTGGTGCGACTCAAAAAAGCTATGTAAACGTTCAGGATCCTGCCGGGTCTCCTCATTTGGCAGATGAAGGGTGTGACCATTGAGCAGGGGGGTAAAGATTTGATGAATGGAGCCATCAAAGGAGAAAGAGAAACAGCAACTGATGTTCAGGAACTCAGCTTTAATCCTGGCTTTGAGCGGTGTATAGATTTCTTCTTCAATCGCATGGATCAGATTGATGACTGATCCATGTTCAACAAGCACTCCTTTTGGTTGTCCGCTTGAACCGCTTGTAAATATGATATATGCGGCGTGAGATGCACTGATCTCTGCCGGGGGTTGAACGGGGTTCTCAGGAAGCAGTGCTCTGCGGTCAAGATGCAGGTGAGTTTTTCTCTCATCTGAAGCGATTCCCTCGCCGTGCTGGTCAAAGCTGATAAGAACGTCAAAAGAGTAGGGCGCCGGGTCAAAGCCTGGAGCATCAATTGGTGAGCGCTTAAGAGATGGGCGTTCAAGACGCCGGGCAGCCCAGTCACGGAAAAAGTCGAATGGGACAAAAAAACTGCCGTTCAGATTACTTCGGGTAGAATAACCCTCGCCAGCGTGTTCTCTGGCAAATTTGGCGAGATCGGCCAGATAGATCTCCTGACGTTCAAGATCCCACAGATTACCGAGAAACAAAGCTCCCCCCGGAGCCAGCAGGTTTACCGACTTGTCGAGCACATTGCGAAGATAGCCATAGCCCGGAAAACTTTCGATGACGCTGTTCATGACAATGAGATCGAAACTTTTTTCGGGCAGAATATCAATGTCATGAGCAGCCAGTTGACGACTGGTAACCTGTTGAAGGCCAAGATTTCTTGCAATAACTTCGACCCGCTCGGCATTGTGCCTTGAGAGGTCAGTGGCAAGATACGATGCGGCAAGCGGAGCCGTGTGGCGCATGGTAAAGCCGGATGCACAGCCGATTTCCAGTACACGGGCTCCCGGCTTGAGGCAGGGTGCAATTTTATTGTATGCATTTGTGCCGAATGCTTCCATTGCCGATGGAGTTATCGGAAGTCCTGTAAATGCGCTTTTCCATCCCCCGGCGTCAATGTCATTGACGGCCTCACCGGCAATATGATCCCAAAGTTCTGTGGACATCAGCTCTCCTGGCGTTTCAACCAGAGAGTCAACATTGTCACAGTCAAGTGTGAGGCTGAATTGCAGACCGGAATTGAGCCACTCCAGCCGTTGCATGTCGCCAGCAGTGTCGGCAGAGGTAATGAGTGCTTTTGCATTGGCAATTGAAAGAAGCCTGTTACGGCGTTCGAGGGGAAGTGTTGGATCAATCGGGATATAGACACAACCGGCTTTTATGATTCCGAAAAGAGCCGCAATAGAGAAGCGACTTCGTCCCATCATGATGCCAACCCGGCTCTCCGGCTGAAGCTGTTGATGAAGCAAGAGGTGAGCTATTCGGTCTGAAAGGTCGTCCAGTTCTCTGTAGGTCATTGAGTCCTCTTCATCAACAACCGCAGTGCGCAAGGGATGACGTGCGGCGATGGTTGAAAAACGTGAAGCAATGTTGCCTGAACCCCTCGTCGATTCAGCTTTAAGAGCTCCGGATGCAACGGCTGATGATGGATCCTCAAAAATAAAGTCTGCGATTTTCATGTGCGACGGTTCTGTTGAGCGGTACAATTAATCTTTCCAGGAGCCTCTGAATCAGAAGCTTGATTGACTATCTCCTGAAGTGTGTCGACATACCTTCTTGCGAGAGTCTCCGAATCATACGCGGAGATCATTGCTGTATTGAAGCAAAGAGTGAGTTTCAGGCTTTCAGTTGCTTCGTCAAGCGTAAAGCCGGAGGTCAGGGCGACCTCTTTATGATCACCTTTCCCTGGTCTGCGGTCTGAGGGTGCTGCAAGAATTGCTTGTGATTGCTTTGCAAGCAGTTGACGGTCAAGTTTTCCGCTTGCAGTTTGAGGAAGCTCTTTAATCGGAAAAAACCGTGCAGGGATCATACTTTCAGGAAGGCGCTCCCTGAGGAAATTCCGAAGAGCTGCTCTGTCAAGGGTTACTTCACTTTGTATCCAGGCATGAAGTTCGGTCAGCCCCTGGTTTTCTGCTGCAACAACGATGGCCCGAGTGATTTGGCCGTGATGCTCAAGCGTCTGTTCGATTTCACCGGGCTCAACACGCTGGCCGCGAATTTTTACCTGCCAGTCCGAGCGTCCGAGGTATTCAATTTTTCCGTCATTTGTCCATCGACCAAGGTCACCGGTAAGATACATCCGGAGTTTCGGGTTGAAGGGGTCGGCAATAAAACGTTCGGCGGTGAGTTCCGGCTGGTTGAGATAACCACGTGCCACCTGCACGCCACCAATTGCTATTTCTCCGGAGATTCCAGTTGGCAGTGGCCGGTGCTGTTCATCAAGAATGTACATCAAGGTGTTGGCTATGGGACGGCCGATGGAGGGAGCTGTTTTTGTTGGCCATGGGGAAACCGGTTGCCAGCTTACATCGACAGTCGCTTCCGTAGGGCCATAGAGATTATGGAGCTCAGTGCCGTGACGATTAAAAATGAGCCTGTTGAAGCGTTCAACAACCGTTGCGTCAAGCGCTTCTCCACTGACAAAAACAAGCCGCAGGCTTGCTATGCGACCGCAGTCAACTCGACCACTCTCAATCGTGTCAAGGAAAACGGCAAGCATTGATGGCACAAAATGGATGATGGTGACTTGATGTTGCTCAATAGCATCGGCCAATGCTTGCGGATTTTTTTCATCACCCGGTTTGAGCATGGCGATGGCTGCTCCAGTCCATGACCACCAGAAAAGTTCCCAGATCGAAACGTCGAAGGTTACCGGCGTTTTCTGCAAAACGACATCTCCTGGCCCGATCGGAAAGGTCTCTTGCATCCAGAGGATGCGGTTAAGTACGGCGTGATGCTCAATCATTACCCCTTTGGGTTTTCCGGTTGAGCCGGAGGTAAAGATGATATAGGCCAGATCATCAGGAGAGGCAAGTGAAACCGGTTCTGCTTCCTGCTTGGAATCCGGAAGAGTGACAGGACGGCAGCAAAGAGCAAGTTCTGCTGGCAGTGGTCGATCACATAACACGAAGGGTTGCTGAAGATCTTTCAGAGTTTCGCAAAGACGCAGTGGAGGGTGAGTTGGATCAAGAGGGACATAGACTGCCCCCGCCATGATTATTCCAAAAATTGCGGCCAGCATTTCTGGTGATCGTGGCAGCAGTACGGCAACATGGTCTTCACGCTGAACGCCGTTTTTTATAAGCAATGCGGCAATGGCTCCTGCCCGGCGTGCAAAAGAGCGATAATTCTGTACGGTACCATCCTCAGAGAGCACTGCTGAAAGAGCGGCGTGACGAATTGATGCGTCCAGAAACGGTTCTGTTATGGCACGGCGAGTTGGCAGAGCAAGAGTTGTGTTATTAAACTCCTCAATGACCTGATGTTTCTCTCCTGGAATCCAGATATCCAACTCTGCAACCATTTCAAGAGGATTGTGAACAAGAGCCGAGAGGAGTGATTGGAATCGCTGAACCATTCTGCCAATTCTCTCTTCTTCAAAAAGTTCTGTTGAAAATTCAAGAAAAAGTTCAATGGTTTTTTCATTTTTCACAAAGTTGAATGAGAGGTCAAACTTTGCATAGGGCAGGCTGGTTTTAACCGACCGGGTTTTCAGCCCCGGCAGGTCGGGGGTTTCCGGAAGCATATCCTGCCAGACCACAAGAACATCAAAGAGTGGATTTCTGGAGAGATTTCTCGGCATATTCATGCGCTCAACAAGGTGAGCGAAAGGGCACTGCTGATCGGAGAGTGCGGCCTGCCACTCCTCGCTGACTGAGGCCAGGTGCTCAATAAAGGTCTGCTCTGGCTTGATATGGCAGGGAATGACCACGGTATTGACAAAAAAACCGACGAGGTCACTCATCTCAGTGCTCTCTCTACCGGACGACAAAGCGCCTACGGCAAAATTTCCGTTTTTGCCGTGACCGGAAATGCGGTACAGGAGCAGTTCGACGATTGCCAGCAGGAGAACAAACGGTGTGACGGCGGCATCTTGTGCCAGTTGGTCAATACCCTGGCTGAGTGATGCCTTGAAAGGGAAGTGAAGGGTCTGGCCGGCATAACTGCGATTCAGAGGTCGAGTATGGTCGGTCGGAAAATCGAGCGGTTCCGGAGGTGGAGTCAACCGTTTGCATCTTCGATCCAGAACTTGTTGACCATTCTTGCTTCTCAGAAAATTCTTTTGGATAGCAACATAATCAGCAAACCGGTACCTGACGGGTGAAAGCTGGCGCTCTGTTGTCCCCCTCTCAATGGCATAGAGTGCTGCCAAATCATGCAGAAGAATGTCTAAACTCCATCCATCACAGGCAATATGGTGGATGACCATGAAAAACCGCCACTGCTGTTGACCAAGTCTGAAGAGAAAGATTCTTGCAGGAATTTCAGATTCCAGTCGGAACGGACGAACTGTTTCAACAGCTATCGTTCTCATCGCGGCCTCTTCCGGATACTGGGATGAACTGAGATCAACGATATGGGGTACGAGACCTCCGGGAGGCAGCAGTTGATGACGAACGTTCGGATTGGCATCGTCTGCCGCACGAATAAGAGAACGGAGTGCCTTGTGGCGCTTTTCGAGAGCGAAAATGGCTCGGTTGAGTGCTGCACAATCCAGCTCTCCTTCTATGGCAAAAGCAAGAGGTACATTATAGAGTGGTATGTCGGGGATGATCTGCTGTACTATCCAGAGCCGTTCCTGACCGAATGAAAGAGGAATCTCTTCCTGGTTTCCGGTCAGCATCTTGCTGAGGAGCGTACGATCTTTTTTGCCGTTGCTGTTGACTTTGAACTCATCAAGCCAGATAAAGCGTGCTGGCATCATGTAGATGGGGAGCCGTTCGGCAAGGTGGTGTCGCAAGAGCATTTCATCATGGTGCTGTGCGGTGACAAATGCGACAAGCTCTCTTGATTCCCCTTCACCATCAGCCATCACCACAGCCTCATTAACCCCGGGGCAGTCAGAAAGCACTTTTTCTATTGCGCTGGTTTCAATACGATGTCCGCGCAGTTTGATTTGACCGTCTTTCCGACCGCAAAATTCGAGGATGCCGTCAATTCGCCACCGGGCAAGATCACCGGTGCGGTAGATTCGTTTTTCTGGCCTGTCGGGCAGCGTGAGGAATGCCTGATCGGTAAGATCCTTTCGTCCGGCATAGCCGATCGCGAGGCCGTCACCGCCTGCGTATAATTCACCAATAACACCAATATTGGCGGGTTGCAAGGCTTCGTCAAGCACATAGACCTGTGTGTTGTCAATGGGACGGCCAATAGGGACAGAGCCAGTTTCAAGATCAGCGGCTGTAATGGCATGGAGGGTGGTGAATGTCGTATTTTCGGTAGGGCCGTAGCCGTTGAATATCTGGATATCAGGGCAGGCCGTCATTACGGTTTTAAGATGATGGGGACTTAAAACTTCACCCCCCGTCAAGAGAACCCGGAGTGGAGCGAAGGCTTGCGCAGAGAGGTCGGCAATCCGGTTGAAAAGTGAGGCGGTCAGCCACATGGCGGTGACCCCTTTTTTGGCAAGGAAGTTCCCCAGTCTCTCCGGTTGCAAGAGAACGCTCTCTTCAATGAATACCAGACGTGCTCCTGACAATAGTGTAGCCCAGATCTCAAGGGTTGATGCATCAAAAGCAAGCGGAGCAGTCTGCGCCATACCGTCACCCGGTTGAAGTGCAATAACTTTTTTGTTGAGCGCAAGACGGGCAACTGCTCGGTGGGGAATAATTACTCCCTTTGGTTCACCTGTTGAACCCGAGGTAAACATGATGTATGCTGCTTTCTGACCACATTGTTCAGGAATTTCCGGCAGTATCGAACCGGATGAAAGAGTGTTCAGTTTGTTGAGTTCGAGGAGTTGAATCTCCTTGAGCTTTGCATACCTTTCGAGGCTTTCCTGATCGACAATTATCCAGTGTGCATCACAGAGTTTCAACAGCTCCTCTGTCAGCAGGTGGGGCATCTTGTCATCCAGAGGGAGATAGACTGCGCCACATTTAAGTATGGCAATGATGGCTGCAATTGATGCTGCGCTTCGTGTCGCAGCCAGTGCGACCGTGGAGCCTTCTTTCACTCCTGAAGCGAATAGTGCGGCTGCGAGAGTTGACGACCAGCCATCAAGCTCCTGATAGGTGAAGATTTCATTGCGATAGACTATGGCAGGAAGTTTACTGTAACGCTCGGCAGCACTTTGCCATAACCGTGCAAGAGAACTGTCGCGGAGATAAGGATCGCTGATCCTGTTGAGTGGAGAGTTGAGGGGCTGAGTGGACGATACAGGCAATTCTGACAGGGATGATGCACAAACATCCAGAGCAGGTGGTGTATTGGCGGCCTTATCAAGCACTCCTGCCATTTTTTCAAGAGTTCTGGCGCTTATTGCCTGCGAAAGATCAATTTTCCCCAATCCTGCTGATTCAATTCTGAGAACCAGGCGCATCAAGAGCAGGCTGTGGCCTCCGAGGATGAAAAAATCGTCTTTAGCTCTAATTTTGTCGCATTTAAGAAATTCACGCCACAGTGCAGCAAGGTGGCATTCGGTATCCGTTAACGGTGCTTCATCGATGACAGGGGCACTGCTTTCCCGTTGCAGAAAGGCAATCAAATCGGGTTTTACTGCCAGAACTTTTTTACGGATTTCATCATGAAAAACACCTTCAGGAGCATTGAAATGCAACGAGCCATCTTCAACCCGGAGTTGAATGTCCAATGCAGCCAGTTCGGCGAGCAGATCTGTAATCGATATCATGGTCGATCCCTACTTTTATGAGCAGATTGCCGGTTTACGTATTCCCATTTATTGTTTTCTCACTCTCTTCTATTGTCCCTTCATTCATCCGGTACATTCTGTCGGCAAGGTGGAACCATCGATCATCGTGTGTCACACAGATAATGATCTTGTTCCGTGCCTTGAGGTCTGGCAGGATTTCTTCGTAGAAAATACGCCTGAAGTGGGGATCCTGGTCGGCCGCCCATTCGTCCAGTACTATGATTGGATTGTCTTCAAGTTCAGCAACAATAAGAGCCAGGCGTTTACGTTGTCCGGAGGAGAGATCAATGGTACTGAAGTACCGATTGTTCACCTTCACTTTATCCTGCATGCCGAACTGCTCCAGCATACTGCGTACTCTTTCAGGATTCAGCTCATCAATAAAGGTCAGGCGCCGGGAGAGGTGAAAGTCGGAGAAGATCGCAGAGAACTGGTTTCTGTAGTCCTGCATCTGCTCGGTCATGAGTTCGACGCCATCGGCAACAAGAGTACCTGTGTCAAGTGGAATGAGGCCTGTAAGCATGCGAAGCAGACTTGATTTGCCTGATCCATTACCTCCGGTAATCATGGTGATCTCGCCAGCATGAAACTCCGCATTAATCGGTCCGATTTTGAACAGTGAGACTCCTTTCGCATCAAGGAAAGAGAGTTCCGCATCTTTCAGGCCAATCATCAGTGGTGAATTTTCAAGCGAACCGCTCTCTTCGCAGGAGATGTTCTTTGCTGCTGAAGAGAGTCTTTGCTTGACAAGGTCAATATTTTCAAGTGCCAGTTCCGCTTTGGTAATAAGGGGGGTGACAAAAGAGACGGTACTCACCGGGCCGGAGATAAAGAGTACCGCAATGGTTGTCGGAAGTATCACGGTATGGAAGCCGGCAACCCATAATGGTACCACAAAAACCATCAATCCGACCAGTGAAAAAAGCATGGCTTCGATAACAGCATAATTCCGACCCCATTGAGCTTTCAGAAGCGAGTTAGTTTTTCTGGACTCATTAGAGGCTTCTGCAAGAGTGAGGGTCACATCGTCAGCACGCAATCCATTCATCCTGATCTCTTTGAACCCGTGCAGAAGTTCGGTAAGACCATCGAAAACCCTTTTTTCAGCTTCGTCAGCCGCCTGCATCATGGTACGCAGCGCCTTGACACGCGAAAAACGTATGGCTACGGTTAAACCGGCAAGACCGAATGCGAGGAAACAGGCAAACGGGGAGAGCCAGGCAAGGTAGGCTGCCAGGAAAAGCAGCATGACAGCCTGCTGGAATCCGATTACCAGCATGGGCAGTACCTCGGCCAGAATCTGCGTATCCTGTGTCAGTACACCCTGAAGAGTTGCGTGACCGATCTTTTCAATGGTTAACAGATCGGTACGCCGGATAAGGTCGAACAGACCCGTGCGAAGTTTGTGTATCAAGCGCTCGGTATCGGCTGATGCCGTTACAAGGGTATAGATATGTGTTACATGATAGAGGGTAACCGTTATGGCAAACATCAGCATGAGACGCCCGCTGATCTGGCCGGTTCCGCCTTCTTTTGCCGCAGTTGAAACCAGAGCAACAAGCGACATCGTTGCAATTGCAGACAAAATGTTCATAAAGAGGAGTGGCTTGAGATTTTCCGGTATTTCCCGCAAAACAGCCTTGAGTAGTCTCATATTGTCTCCTCCCTGTTGGTGTGCAGTTCTGTCAACTGGCCGTACTCAAGATGGATACGGCGGTCAGCAGCGTCAAAATAGCGGTCATCGTGCGTCACGGCAATAATGGTCATTCCGCGCCGCTTGAGTTCCGGCAGAATTTCGCGGTAGAATTTATGCCGGAAATATGCGTCCTGGTCAGCGGCCCATTCATCAAGAATCAGAATCGGTTTTTTTTCAAGCAGTGCTGCAACAAGAGCCAGACGTTTGCGTTGCCCGGTTGAAAGCTTTGTGCGGGTAAACTGGTTCCCCGCCATACCGACGACACCCTCCATCTCCATCCAGCGCAGCAGTTCTTCTGCTTCAGTGCGGTCAACCTCTCCAAGGCCGTAAAGGTGCATAAAAAGATGGAAGTCGGAGAAGACTGGTGCCATAAGCGCACGATACCCGGCAAGCCGGGGTGAGTTTATAACTATATCGTCATGAAGGAGCCTTCCGTGCTGCGGATGATAGAGCCCGGTCAGCAGTTTGATCAAGCTCGATTTTCCTGAACCGTTGCCGCCAGTTATGAACAGCACTTCACCCCGTTTGATGCTGAGGTTGAGAGGGCCGATCGTGAAGGGTATTTCGCCTCCGGGAGCCGGATAGGCAAATACCATATCAGCCATCCTTATCTCGTTGAACCCGGCGGGTACTTTTTGCTCACCGTCTTCACTGCAGAGCTCCACAATATTGACGAGTTCGCTGTCCAGCTCCATCATACGGCCTGCGGCAGCTTTGGCTGCACGAAGTACCGTCAGGGATTGCATCAGTCCGAATACAGGGGGAACCATGAAAAGTACTGCGGCAGATATCTTTACCAGTTCGGTTCGTACAGAGGGGGAGTAAACCGGTATGATAAAAACTACAAGCCCGAGCATCAGGTTGAACATGGTTTCGCCAAACACAAACTGCTGCCAGCTTTGCCGATGCAGTTCACTGCGCGATGTCACTGTGTGCAGGGAGAGCTTGTTGAATTCTTCACCCAGAGCCTGACTTCTGCGGCTGCAGAGCCGCTGTTCCTTGAATCCGTCGAGCAAGTCAGAAACGCATTCAAAGAGTTTCCCCTCATCTTCAGCCAGGCTTTCCTGGCATCTCTCCAGAGAGAGCCCAAGGCGGTAGTAGGCCGTTGCTGCAACCGCAAGCAACGCTGTTAACATCACGCACGAGATCATGGAAACCGTCGCGATATAGATGAGTATCATCGCGATCTGGATGATCGAACGGGTTGCCAGGGCAAGGTATTGAGAGTTTGATGAAACGACCTTGCAGCTCTGGGTAATGTTGGCGAACAAGCGGCTCTGGCCGAAATGCTCCAGTTGCCAGAGATCCGCATGACGCAGCCGATGGATCAGCTTCATGCGCAGCAGGTCTATGGCTTCTTCAATATCAGAAGCAAAGCGCTCAACGAGGCGGCTTTCAAAGACAATATAGGTCACCAGGCAGAGCAGAAAGAGCACCGCAAGCGGCACATTAACGAACTCTTCCCTGGTTTTATCGATTTGCTGGGCTGCGAAGGTAACCACTGAAAGCATAAGGGTCGTGCTCAGTGCCGATGCTGAAGCAAATACCAGAAGCTTCCGTAATGGGTTGCCATCGATCAATTTCAGGAGACGGATCAGATTCAATGCACTCTCCTTGTCATTATACCATTATCGACCAGCTCGCCGGAGATATTCCTTTGCTGCTAGCATCAGACCCTCCCAAGATAGTCTTTTTGTTGGAGATACTTTTTTTGTTGGATTAAAATACATTGTTTCGCAAAAAAACTTTCTCTTACTTCAACGTAATCGTGCTCTTTTTTTATGATGAACCAATTTTCTTTCCGTCAATATTTATCTGCCAAGGGCTTTTACAGCCGCGCTCAAGAGCGCGTTGACTCCTGCTTGCGGGAGTACGGGCCAGATGATGCCAAGCTTTTCAAGCATGAGTTGCGTCCGCTCTGAGGTAACGACCACTTCATGCAGTCGGCCCGGAAGGAAACGATCGGATTGAAGTCCATAATTTTCTACAGTTTCGGCAAGCGCTGATTCCATCTCCGGTTCATCGATTGCATCATGCAGCCTTTCAAGGAATATGCCAAAGTCAGATGCCCGGATACTCTCTTCCATTCCACTGACTGAACGGATAATGTCGGCCAGTCGGTCATGGCGTTGGCTTTCTATATGGTGAATCTCATTGACATAAGATTTTACCGCAGCAAGTGCTTTGAGTGAGCGTGCGACCAGATCAACGTGGCCAAGTGATGCCTCAAGCTCAACAGGAATGACTCCAAGCTGCAGGAAGGCAACAAGTTGCCGGAAAAAGGCGTTTTCTGAAATGTTGAGCTGTAATCTCGTACTGTCTGCCGCAAAAGCGATATTTCCCACGCGGTGGATGCAGGCGTTTGCCAATTCTCCACGTGACGCAATCACCAGTCGTTCAGCCTCCTGTTTGGTGCGGATATAGTAGTTTTCGTCGGCTGTTGCCGGTGCGAAGTCATATTCGGTAAACAGTCTGAATTCGTCCGGCAATGCCCTGCCGGCAACAGAAAGGGTCGAGACAAAGTGGAAGTCAAGGGGCGCCGGTTTCCTGGATGCAGCCAATTTTAGAAGGTGTTGCGTTGCATCCACGTTGTCAGCAAGAAAGTCGCGGTAGAGACCGATATGGTTTACATTGGCGGCGCAGTGGTACACGGCATCCACATTGCCTGACAGTTGGCTGTAATCGTAGTGAGAGAGAAGAAGTTCAGGGTGTCGCAGGTCACCTGCCACCACCCTCAAGCGCGAATTATTGTGTGCAAAAATGCCATACTCACTTCCGAAGTAGCCGTTCAGTATCTGTTCAAGCCTTCTGCGTGCCGTTTGATTGTCGGTGCCGCGTACCAGCACCGTTATACTCATTGTCGGGTCGGCAAGGAGCTCACGCAAGAGGTAACTTCCGAGATATCCTGTAGCTCCAGTCAGCAGGATGTGGTGGTATGAGTGGCGGGAAATGAGATCACGCTCAAGGTCAGAATCAAGACGTTTTTTATATGCGTCGTGTTGAGGACGCAACACACTTTCGCGCTCACGTTCATATTGCGCATGAACTGCCGGATCAGCGGTGTATTCTTTATAGAGAGTCATGATAATCGAACGCAGGTGATCGGGACGAGGCCGGCAGAAGAGGGCAAAGTCAGCAAGCACCGGATGTTCATAGAGGTTGTTTACTGTACATTCAAACTCCCGACAAAGTTGACTTATCACGGCGATGGCTCGCAGACTGTCACCACCGAGGTCAAAGAAATTATCCTCACGTGCGACGAATGGGTGATGGAGCAGCTTTGCCCAGACTTCAGAGATTCTCTTTTCTGTTGCATTCTGTGGTGGAGTTTGCTGCGAATGGCCATTGGTTTCTGTCAAAACGGTAATGGCGGAAGTGGCACTTATATCCAACGTGTTGAGCAGTGCCTGCCGATCAACTTTTCCGGCAGTCGTGAGAGGTATGAATGGTATCCGGTGTATGGACGCAGGAATCATGAAGGATGGGAGCGTTGCTGATAAACGGGCCATCCATTCTGCCCGGGTTGGAGTTGCTGTTTTTGAGTCAAGGGTCACAAATGAGTGGAGTATTTGCGTCTGGTCTGCCAGTGTTTCCATGACAGCGACGGCTTGCAGCACCCCCGGAAAAGAGGCCAGTTGATGCTCAATTTCGCCAAGCTCAACACGCTGACCACGCAATTTGACCTGGGTATCTTTCCGGCCAAGAATTTGCAACTCCCCTGATCTGAGCCACCGTCCGAGATCGCCTGATCGGTAACGGCGTTCACCGGAGAGCTGTACAAAAGCTGCCGCAGTGAGCTCCGCTTGATTGAGGTAACCAACGGCCAGCCCGACTCCTGCAAGCAGGATTTCGCCTGTTACGCCGGGAGGGACACTGTTGTCGTATTCATCAACGATGTCGATTGTCATGTTTGGCATGGGACGTCCCGTAGTGAACGGTTGGACACCGGCATGGATGCGGCCAACTGCTGATGATGCTGTGTTTTCCGTTGGGCCGTAGCCATTAAAGTATGCAAGCTTTGTTGCGTAGAACAGTGCATCTTCTGCAACAGGTGGCTCACCGACTGTCATGATAAGGCGCAGTCCCGGAAACTCTTTTCGTTCGAACAGGTGCAGATAGGAGGGCGACATTGTAGCAACAGTAGCGCCAAGGCGCAACATCAGGGAGCGCATACCGGAAAGATCATTCATCTCTTCGCGTTTCACTGGAATCAATGCAGCACCACTCGACCATGTCCTTACCAGATCGCTGATCCACAAATCAAATGATGGTGAAGAGCTATGAAGTAATCGGTCATCACTTCTGATGCCGAGCATTTCAGCCTCTCCAAGAGCGAGATTGATGAGCCCTCTGTGGCAGAGAACCACTCCTTTTGGAGTGCCGGTGGAGCCTGATGTGTAGATAATATAGGCAATATCGTCAGGTGTAATTGTTTTGCAACGCTCTGCTCTCTCAATTGTATCGTACGCGATATCTTCAGGCCGTAATGCTATGACGTTCTCTCCATTGAGTTGAGGTGGCAGGGAGAGCCCGTCCAGCACAATGATCATGCGCAGGTTGCTGTCTCTGGCCATAAAGGCGAGGCGCTCGCCGGGCAGATCGGCCGTCAATGGTAAATAGCAGGCCCCGGCTTTCCAGATCGCAAGAACTGCTTCCGGAAGGGACGCAGAGCGTTCAGTAAAAACGCCGACACTTTCTCCGCGACCGACGCCAAGTTTGAGCAAAGCGCTGGCCAAAGTATCAGAGCGACGGTTGACTGTTTCATAGCTCAGGGTGCCCGAATCAGTTATTATTGCCGGACGATCAGGATGCTTTTTGGTAATCCGTTGGAAGAGCTCAGGAAAAGAGCTTGCTGGCCAGGAGCGGAGAGGCCCCTTTTGCCACTTGTCGAGCAGTTGCACTTCGCCAGGAAGAAGAGATGGTAGCCTCAGCTCTTTTTGGTAACAGTTCACTTCGAGAAACCGCATCCAGCCAATAAGCGAATCAAACCATGTATGGGCACTATCCTCCATATAAATTGAAGCATTGGCATACCATGTGAGCACAATGCCACCGTCGGGCACCCCTTCGTGCACCAGAACGAGATCCTGAGGCGGAGCATTGTGTCGCAGTTCGTAGTGCATTTCACCGGGCTCAGGAAGTGCGAGTGCGGCAAAAGCAAAATCGCTTTCAGGAGCGACACTGATGGCTGGGTTTTCGGTAGCAGCAATGTCAAAGAGCGGATAACGGCCCGGATGTGCTCTACGCGACACACCCTTTCTGAAATCACCGTAGATGCATGCAAATGGATAGCGTGAGTGTTGAAGAGCTTCCGCCAGATTCTGTTGCATGGCTTGTATCAGGGTATCAATCGACTCTGACGGGTCAGCCAGACAAGCAAGCGGGAGCATGTTGATAAAGTAGCCGATGGTTTGCGCTTCGGCAACTGATTGGCGGGTTGAGGCCGCAGTGCCAAGCAGAAAGCCGGGGCGCCCTGTCCGGCGCCGCACTTCTACTCCAAGAATGGTGAGCATGAGTGCGTGAAGTGTTGCATTGTTTCGCTGTGCGATTGTGCGCAGTGCATGTGCGGTTGCAGGGTCAAGACGGGTGCGGAAGCAGTGGCTTCCTGCGCATGAGGAGGCTGAACGAGCATTTGCGCGTGGCTTGTCGAGAGGCCATTCATCAAGGGCTTCAGGTGCTGCCGTTATAACTCTTCCGATCATCTCCTGCCAGTAATTGGCATCATCATGGGCTTTTTTACTCTCAAGATATGCGGCTTCACTGGCTGCACTGTGGTCAAATTCAATTGCAGGCAGATTGAGTTTCTTGCCTCTGATCAGTGCGGAAAGTTCATCAACAAGAATACCAAGCGACAGGCCGTCACCTACTGCGTGATGCATGACAAACCAGAAAATAGGTTGACCATCAGTGATCTTCGTCAGACCAGCTCGCCAGAGACCCGGGATGCTCATTGGAAATGGCTCTGCCTGACGGTGGTTTATATGCCTGTATGCTTCATCACTTGAAGAGAAACTGTCCAGTTCCAGATTCTTGTCCACTTGGCTTGAGATAACACGTTTCAGAATACCGGATTCATCTTCATGGAAACTTGTACGCAGGCTATCGTGTCGTGCGATCACTTCGTTCCATAGCGTTTGCCACTGTTCCGCAGTTGCTGAATGATCCTGAACGACAAGCTTCAATGCAATATTAAAGCCGCTGGTGTCTATTCCGGCCTGTTCAGCAGTCCAGAACTCTCGCTGACCAACGGTTGCAAGATCGCTTGAGAGATCGAAAACAGGCTCCGGGGGGCGGGCAACGCGAACTCTTTCAGCAAAACCGGCAAGCGTCGGTTCTGCAAAAAGCTCCCTGGCCGGAATTTCGCAACCGAGTATTTTTTCAAGCTGGTGGGCAACGGCGATTGCAAGCAGGCTGTGGCCTCCAAGTGCAAAAAAATTGTCTTCTTGGTGTAGAGAAGTTTTTCCCAGTACGCCGCACCATATTTCGGCAATGGTGCGCTCAAGCTCATTTTTGGGAGGAGTTATTCCCGATTGGACGGGTCGATTTTCCAGCAGGGCAAGAAGTGCTGATCGGTCAACTTTACCCGAAACGGTTAACGGGATCGAGGATACCGGAATTATGCCAGATGGAATCATGTGGGATGGCAGTTGCTCCCTCAGTTGCTTTTGCCAGTCGGCGGTGTCAGGAATTTGTTCTCCGTTCGCCGGACGAACGAAGGCCCATAAACTTTTTGAGCCTCCGGGTTGATCAATGAGCAGAACTACAGCTTGTGATATTGCTGGATGGCTGGAGAGCGCGTACTCTATTTCGCCAGGTTCAATGCGGATACCGTTTACTTTGATCTGATTGTCAATACGACCGATGATTTCAATTGAACCATCACGATGCCAGCGGCCAAGATCGCCGGTTTTGTAGCGACGTCCCAGCGGCGTGTCGATAAAACTTGTTGCTGTCAGCTCCGGTCGGTTCAGATAGCCCTGACTGATGCCGAGGCCGCCAAGCCATATTTCACCCGCAATACCCGGCGGTATGCGTTCTCCATGATCTTCACAGATGTGGAGGCTTGTATTGGGTAAGGGTTTGCCTGCCGAGAGAAAACTCCGCTCTTCGGCGCTGAGGGCTCCCATGGTGCTGGTAATGGTATTCTCAGCGGGACCATACGCATTGAAATAATTGAGTTTTGAGGCATATTTCCGTACATCGGCATGGAGAGGCGCTTCCCCACCGGTAACCAGAATACGCAGGGATGGCGGAAGTTCTGTTCCCTCAAAAAGTCCAAGGTAGGTTGGTGTAATGTCGGCAACGGTGATTGAAAATTCTCTCAAAAACTCAAGAAAACGGTTTGGAGACTCAATAATGTTCATGGGTACCGGGCAGATTGCAGCTCCGCAGGCCAGTGGAACTCCAATGTCGGAGAGAGAGACGTCGAACGATGGAGAGGCGAACATCAAAGAGCGGTCAACCGCTCTCAGCCCCAATATTTCGGCAGCACCGAGCACCATGTTTACATAGCTTTTGTGAGCAATCAGTGTCCCTTTTGGTTTTCCGGTGGATCCTGATGTATAAATGATGTAGGCTGTATCATTGGGTGTCCCGATAGTGATTGTTCTTTTTGTTTGTTGCCCTCGAAACGATTCCGGCAACTCATCCGGGCGCAGCGCATCGGGCAGTATCGCGGCAAGTTGCGCCGGTACCTTAACGCCATCAAGGGCGATCAGATGTGAACTCCCGGCATCGCGGGCCATAAAGGCCATGCGTTCCGGTGGAAGGTCAGACGCAATCGGCAGATAGGTTCCGCCCGCTTTCCAGAGACCAAGGAGGGCTGCCGGGAGGTGACTGGAACGTCCGGTCAAAACAGCAACAACGTTTCCGCGTTTGACTCCCTGAAGCAGAAGGGCGTTGGCGATGACGTTGGCCTCCTCTTCAAGATTTTGATAGGAGAGGGTGCATTCCGGGGTGATGACAGCGGGGCAGCCAGCCTGGCCGGGGCGGTCAACGATCATTTCAAACAGTTCGTGGAACCGTAATGGCGGTCGCTCAATCAGCTCTCCCTGCTCCAGGCCGGCAATCAGTTTTTCTTCTTTCGGAAGGAGTTTTGGCAGGGGTTGTGTAGCGCGACCCGGATCTTCGGCCAGCCAGCCAGCCCATCCGCTCAAAGACTCTAACCAGATTCGGGCACTCTCCTCCGAGTAGATTGCAGCGTTGACATGCCATTGCAAAAGCACTCCTTCCCCTTCAAGATTTTCATGGATGAGGACCATGTCCTGCCCAGGAGAGGAATCAGTGCGCTCGTAGCGGAGAGATTTTGTTGCGGGTGTTGCCCTTGTGAAATGACGGGATGCGCCATTTTGACGTTTTCCGGGGTTTTCAGTGATGGCGATATCAAAGAGTGGATAGCGCTGTGGATTCCTCATCTCCGGATGCTCGTTCCAGTGCGCATGGCAGATATGCGCAAATGGCAAACGGGCATGTTGCAGCGCTTCAGCGAGACTTTTTTGTGTTTGATGCAAAAGCTGAGCAAAACATTGCCCTGCTTCCGGCTTCAGGTGCAGGGGCAGCATATTGACGCCGTAACCAATTATTTTTGAGTCAGTCGCCGCTTCCCGGACGGATGCGGTCGTTCCTATGACAATATCAGCACGACCGCTGCGACGCCTGACCTCCAGTGCGAGGAGTGCAATCATCAGAGCGTGCAGGCTCGATGCATGACTGCGTGCGAGGGCCTTTATCTTTTCAGTGGTTTGGGAATCGAGGAGTAGCTCAAAGCGATGGGTTCCTGAAGGGGTTTTCATTGAACGGGTACGATCAAGAGGCCACTCCTCAAATGCGGATGCAGGCATTCCCCTTAACAGATTGACCCAGTATTTCAGATCGTTGGTTGCATCTGTCGAAGCAAGGTATGACTGTTCTCGGGCGGCAAAGAGCATTCCACTGTTACCGGCAGGGGGGAGGAGGCCGCCATCAAGAAGTGTTGTCAGCTCATCGAAGAGTGTGCCAACGGATTGCCCGTCACCAATGGCGTGGTGAAGGGAAAGCCAGAAGAGATGTTTGTTTTCATCCTCGACCTCTACAAGACCAGCACGCCAGAGCGGAGCAACACCCATAGGCAGGAAGGTGAACTGACGTTGCCGGATTCGGGCCTGTGCAGCGGCAGTGGTTGGTTCAACAGAAAATTCAAGTACAGCATTAATCTCTTTTGCAATCCGGCGCCTCAACTGCCCGGTTTCATCTTCTTCGAAAAAGGTACGAAGTCCCTCATGGCGTGCCACCAGCACTGTCCATACATTTTGCCAGAGGTCAGCCGAGAACTCTCCGACGATGAGGCAGTGAACCGGAATGGTGAAGGTGCGGGTATCCATTCCGGCTGATTCAGCGATCCAGAACTCTTTTTCGCCTTCTGACGCAAGATCAGTTGCAAGAGTGATCTCTTTCTGCTCCTCAGTGGCAGGCAGTGAGCTGATTTTTTTTGCAAAAGCAGATAATGCAGGAGCTGCAAAAAGTGCACGGGCTGAAACTTGCAGCCCCAGACTTTCTGTAACGCGGTGTGCCAGCGTTACGGCCAGAAGGCTGTTGCCTCCAAGTGCAAAGAAGTTGTCATTTCGCCCGACAGGGTGGCCCAGCACTTCCGACCAGATTGCCGCGATACGCTTTTCAAGCGGCTCTTGAGGCATCTCAAGAAGAACACTGTTCTCCTGCTCACTGGCAATTTTCAGAAGTGCATCCCGATCGACTTTTCCTGCCGGAGTAAGAGGGATTGCCGGGAGTGATATGATGCGTGCAGGAATCATGTGGGCTGAAAGGTATTCGGCAAGAAATGCTGTCAGCGAAGCTTCTGTTGGTGATGCGTCTGCTTTTGGCTGAATAAAGGCTTTGAGCACCTTTACCCCTTTTTCAAGCTCCTCCGCCAGAACGACTGCATTGAGGAGTTCTGGATGATTACACAGGGTTTGTTCAATTTCACCAAGCTCAACGCGTTGTCCGTTCAACTTGATCTGATGATCACTACGGCCATTGATCTCTATTTCTCCCTCAGCATTCCAGCGTCCGTAGTCTCCTGAACGATAGAAGAGGCCATCGGGTGTCAATACAAAGTGCCCGGAACTCAGATCGGGCCGATTCAAGTAACCGCTGGCAATACCGATTCCACCAAGCCACAACTCTCCCTGGACGCCAGGAGGTACACGGAAGCCGTCAGTATGCCTTACCGAAATCCGTACATTTGCCAGAGGGGCTCCTGTGGTCATGGGAATGTCCGGATTGTGATCGCTCATGATACGTTTGCCTGAAACTACAATAGTTGCTTCAGTCGGTCCGTAAAAGTTCCAGAATTCGCTCTGGCCGGCATGATGTTTGAGGTCATGGTGGTTTGGCGCTTCACCGCCAGTGAACAGCATGCGCAATCCCTCAAAGGGCACCTGTTCGCTGACACGAAGGTAGGATGGTGCATGGAAGGCGACTGTAACGCCGAATTCCCTGTAGTAACGCTTCAGCATCCAGGGGTCCTCCCTCAGTCCGGGCGAAACGGGCACCAACGTGATGCCATTCAGCAGACCGTGCCCAAGTTCCCAGAGTGAGGCATCGAAGCCTGTGCTCGATACCAGCGACATGCGGTCATCAGGCAGCAGACCAACTCTCTCTGCAACTCCAAGGATGGTGTTGATATAGGCTGCGTGCGTCACGGCAACGCCTTTCGGTACTCCTGTTGTGCCCGAAGTGTAGATGATGTAGGCAATGTCATTTGGTGACCCCTCCGTTTTTGGAGGCTGGTTGGATGGAGGAGACTCATCGGGCCTTATAATGGTGCTGACCGAATCGCGGAGAAGTTGAGGTACGTCAAGCCGGTCAAGCACGAGAAGAAATGAGACTTCAGCATCTCTGGCCATCATGGTCAGTCGGGCTGGAGGCTGTTCGTTTGGCAGCGGCAGATAGGCTGCACCTGCTTTCCATATTGCGAGCACAGCAACAAGGAGGTCAGTCGGGCCGGAGGTGAGCACAGCAACCGTTGTCCCGTCAGTGACTCCCTGATTTTTCAGTCGGTGGGCAATACCATTGGCACGGGCATCGATCTCTTTAAAGGTTTCGTTCTTCTCTCGGCTGACGATGGCCAGTCGGTGAGGATGCCGGAGGGCACAAGCCTCAAAGAGCTCGTGAGCGCGTTTCTGAGGGCGCGTCAGCTCAGGCCCGCGCTCCCATTGTGCCAGCAGTGCTTTTTCGGCGGGCAGCAATTCGGGAATTGGTTGCTCAATCCGTTCAGGTTCTTCTGCAAGCCAGCGTGCCCACCCAGCGAAGCCGGAAAGCCATGCCTCGGCACTCTCGCTGGAGCATACATCAGGGTTCCAGGTCAAAAGAAGATTTATTCCGCCACCGTTTTCAGCGGAGGGTTCGTGGCTGAAGGAAAGGTCGAGACCTGCAGCCGGATGCTGGAGTTCTCCGGGCAGTGCTGATGGTTCAAGGGTAAGACCTGCCTGATGATCAATGCACGTCCGGGGCGGAATGGCCGTCAGGGCGATATCAAAAAGCGAAGCACGTGAATGCGGGCGAAGTTCCGGATAGCTTTGCCGGAACTCCCGATAGAGAAGAGCTGAAGGATATGCTCCGTGTTCGACACTCTCCGTGAGTGCTGACTGGGTTCTTTGAAGCAGTGTCGTGAGGGTGCTCTGGCCCTCCTGCATGAGAATTACGGGAAGAAGATTGACGAAGTGTCCGATTGCGGTTTCGCCTCCTGCCGGACGGATAGATATTCCACTGCCAACCATAAGATCACCCACTTCACTGCGCCGTCTGATTTCGATGGCAAGAAGGGTGAGTAAAAGTGCATGGATGCTGACTCCCTTTGCTTTTGCCAGGCGTCCCAGTCTCTCAACCGTTACGCCATCAAGCTGTTCGGCAAGCGGTTTTGCCCCTTTTCCGGTGGGAACGGGTGGCCTTTGGCGGTGAGGCTGCTTTACATATTCATCGAAAGCCCTCTTTCCTCGGTTCACAAGGGTTTCGAGTCTCTCTTTCCAGAATTTGCGGTCGAGCTCAAAGCGTTCTGAAGCCAGGTAGTGCTGTTCGGCATAACTTGCCATGGCGATTCCATCCGGCGCGGTTGGCAACGGTCGGTTGGCAAGAAGATCAAGCAACTCTTCCTGTATCACCCTGGCTGATGTTCCATCCACTACGGCGTGGTGAAGGACAAACCAGAAGAGAGTTTCATGCCCAGGCTCAATGTTGATCAGGCCTGCTCTGGCAAGAGGGGGCAAGGTGAGCAGAAACGGACTATTTGCTTGAACTGTCACAATTTTTCGGGCCTCCTCAATCGATGAAGAGTGGTCGAGGGAGAAAGAATTTTGCAGGGAAAGTTCTCTGGATTCAACGGTATGCCAGCGAAGAACACTCTTTTCGTCCGAATAAAATGCTGTGCGAAGGGCAGTATGCCGATCTATAAGGCGCGACCATGCTGATTGCCATACAACCGGTAGAGGTATACGCCCCTTGACCTTCAGAATCCGCACAATATGGGAGGCGGCCGGTGACATTCCGATTTCTGGAGCGATCCAAAAATCTTTTTGATCGGTGGTAGCAATATTTTCGACAGGAGTGTTGTTGTTCCTGCCGGAGCAGGTTTCTTCCAGCAGGACAATTTGTGCGGCCAGAGTTTCCACCGTCAGTGATGTCAAAATCATCTGAACCGGGATGTTGTGGCCTGACAACCGCAAACGCTGGCTTACAGCAATGGCCAAAAGGCTTGTGCCGCCTGCCGCAAAGAAATTGCTTTCCCGCATGATCGGTCGTATATCAAGGAGTTCTTCCCATATTTTGGCTACCAATACTTCGATTTCGCTTTGAGGCGGGGTGCCTCCTTTAAGTTCAAACTCTTCGCTGAAGATAGAATCTGCAATAGCAAGCAGAGCCTTTTGGTCGATTTTTCCGGCGGAGTTAATTGGTATTTTTGGCAAGAGTGCCACCTGGGCAGGAATCATGTAGGAGGGGAGCGTCAGTTGAAGAAACTCGCGCCAATTAACCCCTTTATTATGATGGTGATCAAAACACTCTATACAGGCTGCAAGCCGACCCTTGACGATAAAGACTGATGCCAGTATCACACCGGGGTGGCGTTGCAGCGCCAGTTCAATTTCGCCGAGTGAGACTGATTGTCCGGAAATTTTCACCACATTGTCTGCCCTGCCAAGCGCCTCAAGCTCCCCGTTTCTGTTCCAGCGGGCGAGGTCGTGTGAGCGGAAAGCACGACCAAAGCGCGTTTCAACAAAAAACTCCTCATTCAGTTGAGGTTGTTGGAGATATCCTGGCGAAACGCCGATGCCAACAACATGAAGTTCGCCAACCTCCCCATTCGGAACTTCATTGCCACATTCGTCGAGCAGATATACCGCAGTATTCGCAAATGGCCGGCCACTTGGAATCTGTCCCTCCTCTGCGGGATCGACATGATGCATGCAAACGGCGCCGCACACCTCTGTTGCTCCGTGGATATTCCAATAGTCTGTGAATCGGGCATAATATCGTGCATCATCAGCATTCGGGCGCTCACCGGCAGTGATGATGCAGCGCAGTCCCTCAGGGACGTTTTTTTTCAGCAGGTGCAGATAAGAAGGCGTAAACATTGCAATCGAAACGAGGTGCCGACTCATTATTGCGAGCAGTTCTTCCGGATTGTCGATTGTTGAGCGCGTTACAGGCACATAGGCTGCGCCAGACATCAAGGGAAGGCACAGTTCTCGAAAACCAAGGATAAATCCTGGTGAGGTCGAAAGCAAAATGCGATCCTTACTCAATATTTTATGAGCGGTTATGTGACCGAGCGCCATATTGACACAGGAATCATGCTTGATCATCACCCCTTTTGGTACTCCGGTAGAGCCCGAAGTAAAAAGAATGGCCGCAAGATTATTTGCTGGAGAATCCTGTTCCGGGAGAGGAACGATTTCCTCTGCATCAGTAAACAATGTCTCGGGCCGGATGATTGCATCTGACTTCGAGTTTGAGCCATTGCCTGTTATGGCGTCAAGAAGTGAAGAGGGAGGCTCTATTCCATCGAGGACAAGTAATCGCCGTATACCGGCCTGCTGAGCAATGTTTGCCAGTCGTGCGGCAGGCTGGTCAGCAACCATTGGAACATAGACTCCACCCGCCTTGAGTATTGCCAGAAAGGCTGCAGGCAGTCCAGCCGATCGCACAGTGAGGACTCCAATTGCTTCCCCGGCTTCAACGCCACGGTTGCACAGTTCCCTGGCTGCTCTTTCGGCTGCCGCATCAAGTTCGGCATAGGTTATACAACCGTGATCGGTTATAAGTGCAGGCAACGAGGGTTGCCTGAGTGCCAATGTTTTGAAATAGTTGTGTATTCTGCGGTTATAATACATATCCAATCAAGCACAGCCATTGTTATCAGGAAATAAATCACTCTGTTAACCCAGGCGGTGATAACCATTCTCAGTCGATACCCGATCAAGAAAACGAACTTTATCAGCCCGGGCCCTTGACTCATGTTGCAAGCAACTACGCCAATATTAAGGTTGGCACAATATAGCTGTATTATGGCAGAAATAGGAAAGTTTTAATTGATGGTATTTTTTTTTATAATGGGTGATGGGTTCCTTGGGACGATGTGATGCGGTGTTGGGTCGGGGGGTAATTCATCTGCCAGGGTCTGTTGGCCTGCGCGTTCTACCTCTGGTATTTTTTGTGGAAGTGGTATTTGGCTACCTGAAATATGAGGAACTCCTGTCATGAAATTTTTTCGTCAATGGCTTGCAACTCTCTCTGTCTTTACTAAATCGTTCATCAGGCACAATGCCATTCCACTTATCTCGATGGTATTGCTGCTTCTTCTTGTTTTGCTTTTCTTTTTTGACCGTACTATAATCTCGATTCACTCCGGTGAGCGTGGCGTTTTATGGCGTCGTTTTGGCGCAGGTACGGTGATTGATACGGTATACCCTGAGGGGATACATGTGATTTTGCCCTTTAACAAGATGTATATCTACAATGTCCGTAAACAGCAGTTCAGAGATTCGATTGATGTTTTGACTTTTGATGGACTCACTGTTAAGGTAAAGTACACCGTGCGTTATTACCTCGACACTTCGACACTTCCCATGCTCCATCAATTCGTCGGGCCCGATTTTGTCAATGTGGCGATTCGCCCCGATGTGCGCTCTGTCATTCGTACCCTTTTCGGTCAGTACAAGCCAGAGGAAATTTACACTTCACAGAAGGCGATTCAGTTGCTGTTCAATGAGCAATCGAGGCTTCATCTTGCGGCACGTTTTATAAAAATTGATGATGTCCCGATTGAATCCATCACTCTTCCAGCCAGAATTTCTCTTGCAATTGAAGAGAAAATGGTTCAGCAGCAGCGTGAAGGCGAATATGTTTACCGTCTTTCGATTGCCAGAAAAGAGGCAGAACGTATGCAGATTGAATCTGAGGGGATTCGCACCTATAACGATACGATAAACAAGAGCTTGACCGCTTCGGTTCTTAAATGGGAAGGCATTGGGGCGACCAAAGAGTTGGCCAGATCATCAAATGCCAAAGTTGTAGTGATAGGTTCCGGCCAATCTGGTCTGCCGATTATTTTAGGCAAGGATTGAAAGATGAAGAAAAATATTTTTTTTGTGGCGGCAGCGCTTTTGCTGGCTTTTGCCATGCTGCCACAGTTTTTTTCTTACGAAGACAAAGCCGTAAGCAGGTTTGCCGTCTTGAGTAAACCGTCGAAAGAGGTTGTGGTTGGGATCTGCTGGCCATTTTCGGTCAATCAGGATGGCATGAACGATGGTCTTCAATTGGCTCTGGATGAGATCAATTCCAATAATCTCGCCGATGGATATACGCTTCGCCTGATTAAGCGGGATGACGGCTTTGACGCCAACAGGCAGAAGCGTATAGCGAAGGAGTTCGCCGATACGGCGGAGATGAGTGCGGTCATCGGGTACTATGATGACGGTCCGGCCATTCAGGCTTCCTCGATTTTTGAGTCAAGTCGCTTGCTGCATCTTTTGATTGGGGCAAATAATACTGATATGACTTCTCATGGCTTCAACTATATCAATCGCACCGTTCTGTCAAGTGACCGGATTGCGATGAGACTTGCCAAAATAACGGCAGAGCGCGGTTTTCGAAAAATCGTTGTGATCTGGGAGGAGGATGCCTATGGGGAGGATCTGGCCTATCAGTATCAAGTGGGTCTTGATCAATACAATATCAGTGCGGTCTATCAATCCTCTTACTCCCGTAAAAATTTTGATTTCCGTTTGCTGGTCAATGAACTGAAAATGGTTGATGCTGATCTGATTTTTTTCAGTGGACTTGAACCGGTTGCCGGGGATTTTTTACGACAGGCACGCAAGGTAGGATTAAAAACTCCCATATTCGGCGCCTTCGCAAATACTCCGCAAATGCGTGCCCATGCAGGTTCGGCCTATGAGGGCGCCATGTTTTTTCAACTTTACAATTCCCTTTCATTGAGCCCTGAAAATCAGTTGTTCGTAAATAAATTTTTTGCCCGCTACGGCAGGTATCCCGATACATGGGCAGCGCAAAGCTACGATGCACTTTACATTCTTGCAAGAGCAATCAAGTCCACAGGGTCGCGTAACCCTCTTGATCTCTCTTATGCTATCCGCTATTCAGATGCGTTTAATGGTGCCAACGGCAGATACAAGTTTGATCGCGCAGGCAATCTTGAAGATAAACCCCTGTTTCTCTATGTAATTCGGCATGGAAGGCCAGTACTGATTCAATAGGATTTTTTTTGTTGCTTGTGCGGCTTTCTTGCATATTATTTATATTGTATATTTTGAGTATAAGTAGTTGGTGAAATTGTTAATTTTTCAGCCATTTATGAACGGAGATCACAATTATGGAAAACGAAACAGCAAATACCACTGTTGAAGTGGTCGGCGAAAGTGTCAACGATACACTTGATCGCGACCAGCGCGTTGAAAGACATGCAAGAAACCACATTCTTGCAGCTATGGGGGTTGGGCTTTTTCCTTTACCCCTTATTGATTTTGTAGCACTAATTGGCATTCAGCTTGATATGATCAGGACAGTTTCGGCGGAGTATGGCGTTCCATTCAGGCGTGATGTTGGCAAATCTGTTATTACGACGTTGCTGGGGGGTTTTCTTCCCGTGGCTTTGGGAGGCACTCTGTCGAGTTTGATAAAATGTATTCCCTTGATTGGCCAGACTACAGGGGCAATAACCATGCCGGTTATTTCAGGGGCATCAACCTATGCCGTACACAAGGTGTTTGTACAGCATTTTGAATCGGGAGGTACATTTCTTGACCTTGATCCGTCAAAGGTAAAATCCTATTTCGCTGAGCAGTTTCACAAGGGAAAAAAGGTCGCTGCTGATTTGAAAAAAGATGACGGTGCAAACACAGTAAACTGATGAGTGCGGATTGCCTGTGGTGACTTCAAAGGAGCGCAGAAAGATTCGACGTTTTTTGCGTTATTCCAGTTTTTCTTTTCATGGAGTCACAGGTGTCAGTTAGCGGTTATTGCATCATGGTGTCGGTATGGGAGGATTTGTCTGAGAGCGCTCAGGGCGTTGCGTTCATGGGTCGGTTCTCGCGTCGGGATTTCGGCATGGGGGAGGGTTGGTTTCAGGTGCAGTGAATTTAAGAGTGAAGGAATGTCTTATGACTATTACCCTGTTGTACATGGCTCTCTGTCTTCTGATAGCTTTCGTTGGCGTAAACAGAAAATTTGGTTTTTGGGGGTATTTTTTTTGCTCTTTTTTTTTAACTCCACCCATAGGAGCATTGTTGATTCTTGCCTCCGATCCAAAGCCTAAATCCAGGCAGGTCAGAAAGTCGCCCGATTCTTCCGTTTCCCATCCTGAATCAACAACCGGGGACCCGTAGTTGTGCCTGTCGGCGGGGCGCTGGCAGATCTCCATTTGAATAAAAAACCCGGCGTCTGAAAAACGCCGGGCAGGTTTGCTCAGTTTATCAAGTGCTCTTCGCACGCTTCGCCCTCTTCAAGAGCATCAAGAATTTCGTCGATTTTGTCTTCACTGTCGATTTCGCCGTACCAGAAGTTTTCGGGATAGATGACCAAAACCGGCCCTTTCTCGCAGAGATTGAGGCACCCTGTTGCCGAGACGGTGACATCACTCATGCCCCGATCGGAAAGCTCGCTCTCGATGTAGGGAATCAGACTGAGTGACTCCTTTTTATGACAGATTCCCTGTGGTGTTCCCTGCGCCCGAAAACTTGCGCAAACAAGAATGTGATGTTTAGGTTTGTCCATGATTCGATTTTGGTTAGGTGTTGTCAGTAGTCAGTAGTCAGTTGTCAGTTGTCAGTAGTCAGCACTGATAACTGATAACTGATTACTGATTACTGATTACTTGGTTACTTGGTTACTTGGTCAGCTTACCCGCATCCACCCCCGGTGCCGCTGCAACTCGATCCGCAGGCGTGGATCTGGCTGCTTTTCATCAGATGTTTCAGATCCTGGCCGTTAAAAACCCCGTAGAGAGCCTCTTCAATGACCCCCTCAAGCACCATAACGTCAATTCCTTTGGCCGTCATCACTTTTTTCGGGGAGTCGCCTGCTCCGTTGACAAGCAGTGCCCGACAATCATTCAGGGTATCGGCCAGTGCTTCCCACCGCTCCCGGCCTCCACCAGCGGGAGGTGCTGTTCTTGAATCAATCAGCACGCATTCGCCTGAAGCGCTCAAGCCGTACACCAGAAATCGGTCAGCCTCTCCAAGGTGCTGGTTGATAAGCACCCCCTCTATACTGCTGACGGCTATATAGGGTCTCGACTCAGCAGGATTTTTGGGCATTGCGGCCGCTTCGGCAAGCTTCTGCATCATCTCTTCGGTGTTGATTTCACCGATAATACCGACTGCATCGGCGCGGCAGCGGGCGCAATGTTTCATCTGCGGCAAAAATTCGCTTGTCGCCCTCTGTATTTCGGTCACCATATCAACTGAGGGCTCCGCTATGTTTTCGAAGAGAGTCTCCTTGGTGTTGTAGTAGGGGAGACAGTTCAGAATGTCGGCTCCCAGTTCCGCAACTTTTGAGGCGACCGCAATGACGTGCGTATCGTTGATGCCCGGAATGATTATCGAGTTCACTTTGGCGGTGACACCAGCCTCCTTGAGCTTTTTGAGTGACTCAAGCTGGTTCTTGATCAGGAGTCTGGCGGCATCAATGTCACGGTACATCTTCTTTTTATAGCGGACCCATGCGTAGACCTCCGCGCCTACTTCCGGATCAATGGCGTTGATGGTGATGGTGACATGGCTCACCTGCAGTCGGGCAAGCTCGTCAATCCAGGGCAGCAGGTCGAGCCCGTTGGTTGCCACGCAGAGCAGCATCTCGGGATATTTTTCACGCACCAGCCTCAGCGTCTCCATCGTTTCATCCGGGTTGGCAAAGGGATCCCCGGGGCCGGCAATACCCACAACGGCAATGTTTGGAGAGAGCACCATGGCCTGATCCAGATAGTAGAGTGCCTGCTGTGGCGAGAGTACCTTGCTCGTAACGCCAGGGCGGTTCTCGTTCATGCAGTCAAATTTACGACTGCAATAGTTGCACTGGATATTGCATTTTGGCGCAACAGGGAGGTGAATACGCCCGAATTTATGTCGCGACGCATCGTTGAAACAGGGGTGGTTTGCTATGTTCAGTGTCATGATATCCTCCCTTTACATATAAGTATAGCCAATTGATGAAGCATTCTGCCGCTGTTCGATAACGGTGTTGACGATCCGGTCAAAGAGTTCCTGGGTACCACGGTAGCCAAGATGGTGCATTCTCTGCCCCCCGAACCGGTCGTGAATGGGGAAGCCGAGTCGGAGCAGCGGTATATCGTTTTTTCGCGACATGGTATACCCCTTGCTGTTGCCGATAAGAAAATCGGGTTGCAGCACTTTGGCCTCATCCTCGATATCAACAAAGTCAACACCCTCACGCACCTTGATACCGAGCTCATCCATCTCTGGCACAAGCTCCTTAATCCTTCTTTTCAGGAGACCGCTTTTTCCTCCTGAGGCGCAGAGCACAGGAGTCATGCCGATTTCACTGAGAAATGCGGTCATGGCCACTACCAGATCCTCCTCGCCATAGAGAATTACCCTTTTTTCAAAAACATATTTATGGCCGTCCGCATAGGCGTCAACCAGACGGCGCCGTTCATCCTCATATTTTTCGGGCCGCGCATGGCCTGTCAGCGTTTCGAGCAGGCTGAAAAAGCGGTCGCTCTCCTTGATGCCGATGGGCAGCGAGAGGTGATGACGCGGTATGCCAAAGGCATCATCGAGATAACCTGCCGCCGATTTTGCCGCTTCAAGCGTTGAGCCAAACTCAATGCTCGCTTTTGCGCTGCCCGCCCGTACAATGGCGCTTGCCGGAGTGCCGCCCGGTGGTATGCGGTGGTATTCACCCCACGGGCCGCCATCCATCGTCTGGGAGTAGTCGGGCAGCAGTAGCAACGGAGCCTTGAAATCACTGAAAATCTCTTTGAGGTAGCGCAGGTCGGCTGGCGAAACCATGTTCGGAAAGAGGTTGATCAGCTCCTGTGGCTCTCCCTTTTCGGCCAATGTTTTGACAGTCGCCCGTACTGCGGCATGAAAGCCGTCAATGTGGCTGCCCTGATAGCTTGGCGTCGAGGCATGAATCAAAATCGGCATCGGTGAGCCGTTCTTGAACTCCTTTTTATACTCCCGCAAAATTCCGGGCACATCATCACCGATGGTTTCGCTCAAGCAGGTGGTCGCCACCCCGATAACCTCCGGTTTGTATTGATCGGAGACGTTTTTCAGTCCAATTTTCAGGTTATGGCTGCCGCCGAAGACCGCGCTCTCTTCATGGAAGTTTGATGAGGCGATATCGATCGGCTCTTTATAATGGCTGATCAGGTAACGACGGATATAGGTCGCGCACCCCTGTGAACCGTGCAGGAACGGTACGCAGTTCTCAATTCCACGGAAGGCAAGGCATGCGCCAAGCGGGTTGCAGAGCTTGCAGGCGTTCTGTGTTGCTGTTTTTGCGTGTTTCATAGGATACCTCCTTTTCGCGGAGCAAACTGCCATACCGGGCTCATGACCGATTGATAGACCTCCAGTGCAAAATTATACATACCCTCAAATCCGGCCAGAGGGATCTTTCTCTCATGGTTGTGATCGCAGAATCCGATACCGAGCTTGAAGGCTATCGGGCGCTCCTTGACCCCTCCGATAAGCAGGTCAGCCTCTTTTTCAAGAATAAATTTCGAAAGCTCAACGGGGTTGGAGTCGTCGACAATCACCGTCCCTTCGTCACACATCTCTTTCAGTCGTGCATAATCATTCTTGTCACCTGTCTGAGAACCGGCAAGCACGACCGACATGCCGATGGAACGCAGCGCCTTGATGAGCGAAAATGTTTTGAATGCGCCACCAACATAGATGGCCGCTTTCTTGCCCGTCAGCGCTTTTTTGAACTTTTGCAGTGAAGGATAGAGGCTCTTTACCTCCTCACTCACCACCGCTTTAGCCGCCTCCATAATGTCAGGGCGGTCAGGAAAATACTTTGCGACATCGTAGAGCGATTTCGACATATCCTCAATACCGAAGTAGGAGACCCGGATATAGGGGATTCCATATTTCGCCTCCATCTCTTTGGCAAGCCAGGTCATTGAGCCTGAGCACTGCACAACGTTGAGGGTTGCTCCGTGTGCCCGGCGTACCGCATCAATACGTCCGTCACCGGTCAGGGTTGCGACAACCTCAATGCCCATCTTTTCATAATACTTCCTGATAATCCACGCCTCCCCGGCAAGGTTGAATTCGCCAAGGATGTTGATACTGTACTTGCTGATCTCTTCGGTCGAGCCGGTACCGATCAGCTTCATCAGGGCGTGGCAGGCGGCCTTGTAGCCATCCTTTTTGGTACCCTTGAACCCTTCGGAATGAACCGGCAGTACCGGAATTCCGCTCTCTTTGGCCACTTTTTTGCAGACGGCATCAATATCGTCACCGATAAGGCCGACAATGCAGGTCGAGTAGATAAAGGCCGCTTTTGGCTTGTACTGCTCAATCAGCTCAATGAGTGAGTGGTAGAGCTTTTTTTCACCACCGTAAATGACATCCATCTCCTGCAAATCGGTCGAAAAGCTTAACCGGTGCAGTTCAGGGCCCGAAGAGACAGCCCCCCGGATGTCCCACGTATAAGCGGCACATCCGATTGGACCATGAACAACATGAATGGCATCGGCTATGGGATAGAGCACCACCCGGGAACCGCAGAAGACGCAGGCACGCTGGCTCACCGACCCCGAAAGGCTTGAAGTGTCGCAGGCGATATCGGGTTGCGCCACCCCTTTTTTCTTTTCGAAGATCTGCTTCTGCCGTCCTTCGAGAATCGTGATCTGTTCCATAGCTGCTGGGGCTTTAGGTTATTCCTTCTCCAGGGCTTCACTCTGATGTGTCTGGCTCACAGGGCTTCACCCTGATGTGTCTGGCTTACAGGGCTTCACCCTGTGTTCGTGTATGGCGCCCCTTCAGGGCTTCTGGCTCACAGGGCTTCACCCTGATGCGTCTGGCTCACAGGGCTTCACCCTGATGTGTCTGGCTTACAGGGCTTCACCCTGTGTTCGTGTATGGCGCCCCTTCAGGGCTTCTGGCTTACAGGGCTTCACCCTGATGTGTCTGGCTTACAGGGCTTCACCCTGATGTGTCTGGCTCACAGGGCTTCACCCTGATGTGTCTGGCTTACAGGGCTTCACCCTGTGTTCGTGTATGGCGCCCCTTCGGGGCTTCTGGCTCACAGGGCTTCACTCTGATGTGTCTGGCTTACAGGGCTTCACCCTGTGTTCGTGTATGGCGCCCCTTCAGGGCTTCTGGCTTACAGGGCTTCACCCTGATGTGTCTGGCTCACAGGGCTTCACCCTGTGTTCGTGTATGGCGCCCCTTCGGGGCTGATGAGTGGGCTGAAGGGGTACCATGTATTCGTTACTTATGTCTCTGTTCTACTTACATGACGAGTTCGAACTTTTCTTCGAGTGCGTCACGATCCTGGCGATCCATAATGGCGTTGAGGATCTTTTCAAGGAGTCTCAAGCTGCCGCTGTACCCGACATTCGGGAAGTAGCTGTGGCCGATACGGTCGAGAATCGGGAAGCCGAAGCGGATAAACGGAACATCTTCGTCACGCGCCATGTACTTGCCGTAGGTGTTGCCGATCAGCAGGTCAACCGGCTCATTCTTCATCCACTGGTGCAGCAAAAACATGTCGGCCTGAAGCCCGTTGCGGAAGTTCGTTTCCGGTGAACGTGCATCAAGAAGCTGGCGCATCTGTTTCTCAAAGCGCTGGCCAGGTGTACCACTGACGATGTGAACCGGTTTCATGTTCAAGTCGAGCAGGAACTCGGTAAGTGGTATGAGCTGATCCGGATCGCCGAAGAGTGCCACCCTCTTGCCGTAGAGATACTGTTCCATATCGGCCATCACATCAACCAGACGTCCCCTCTCAGCCGTAATTTCATCAGGCACTGCTACACCGGCAACCTTGCTGAGCGCCATGATGAAGCGGTCAGTTGCAGTGAGGCCGATAGGGATGTCGAGCGTTTCAAAGGGCACCTTGCAGCTCTTTTCGAGAGCAATTGCCGCAGGCTCAGCACTGATTGAGCCAAGAGCAAGTGAAGAGAGGCTGTCGCCAGCGCTCTGCAGCTCTGCGACGGTTGTTCCACCCTTGGGATAGAAGACGTGCTTGCCGGTCTGCGGAGCATCGAGTACATCCGAGGTGTCGGGAAAAAGCACAATCTTGACGCCCAGCTCTTTCGACAGCCGCTTGATTTCGCGCATATCGGAAGGCTCCATCCAGCCCGCAATAATGTTGTGCTGGTTCTTTTTCACGCCGGTTGAAACAGCAAACTGGGTAGCAATACCCGTGACCATGTTGGCATAGCCGGTAACGTGCGACCCGATAAAGCTCGGTGTGCTGGCAAAAATGACATACTTTCCTTCGGGCACCTTGCCGTCATCCTTTGCTTTCCTCGTGATCTGCTGCAAATCATCACCAATCGTTTCAGAGAGGCAGGTCGAGTGCACCGCAATGATATCAGGCTCATAGACCGAAAAGATGGTTTCGATGGCCGCAAGAAGGTTTGCCTGGCCGCCGAAAACTGAAGCACCTTCAGTGAACGAACTTGTTGCCGCCATAACAGGCTCTTTGTAATGGCGGGTCAAGGTGCTGCGATGATAGGAGCAGCACCCCTGAGAGCCGTGGCTGTGAGGCAGACAGCCATGAATACCGAGCGCCGCATACATGGCACCGATCGGCTGGCAGGTTTTTGCCGGGTTGATGGTCAGCCCTTCACGCTCTTTAACCTCTTTTGATGTGTGTCGTAATAACATAATTTAATAGTCTCCGTTTTCCCTGTTCATTACTGTGTCACGTAACTGGCTGAAAGTCCTGCACCGTTTCCGGCTTTTTCCCACGGAGCCTTGATCAGCTTCCAGACCGGGTTGTTCACCATACGGTCGATATCTTTGTAGAAGTTTACTGCACCCTCAAAGCCAGTGTAGGGGCCGCCGTAGTCGTAGCTGTGAAGCTGTTTGAGCGGAATACCCATCTTTTGTACCACATACTTCTCCTTGATACCGGCGCAAAAAATATCCGGTTTATAGATCTCGATCAGCTTTTCTGACTCATAGTGGCTCAAATCATCAACAACGAGCGACTTCTTGGTCATCTGCTTCATCATTCCCTCATAGCCGTTAATCTCAAGTCCCTTCTCCTTCAGTGCCTCAAGTTCAGCCTCGGTTTTTCTCGGATTGTAGAGTTCCGGATCAGCGACCACTTTCAGCTCTTCAATGTTCTTGCTGTCGGCATCAATCTTGATGCTCGGCAGGACGTGACGCCCTTCATAGTCATCGCGGTGAGCAAACTCGTATCCTGCGGCCACCGTTGTCATGCCAAGCTCGGCAAAGAGATCCTGGTAGTGGTGGGCACGTGAACCACCAACAAAAAGCATGGCGGTCTTGCCCTTGGTTCTCGGCATAATCTCATCAATGACCGCCTGCACCCTCGGGGCCTCCTCGGCAATTACCTCTTCAACCCTGGCCTTCAGCTCCTCGTCGCCAAAATATTCGGCAATTTTCCGGAGCGACTTTGCGGTCGATTCAGCCCCGACAAAGTTCACCTTCATCCACGGAATACCGTACTTCGTCTCCATCATGTCACCCATATAGTTGATTGAACGGTGACAGAGAATCACGTTCAAATCAGCGGTGTGGGCATTTTCAATCTGGCTGACCGTCGAGTTGCCGCTGAAGGAGGCTACCAGCGTAATGCCACATTTCTCAAAAATGCGTTCAATCTCAAAAGCATCGCCGCCAATGTTGTATTCACCAAGCAGGTTCAGCTTGTACTTGCCAACGCTTGGGGTATTGTCGCGACCAACCATGTGCTTGAACACACCGTTGTTGGCAATGTGGTGACCAGCCGACTGGCTCACGCCCCTGTACCCTTCGCAACTGAAACCAAAGACGTTGCAGTCACCGAACTTTTCACGCATCTCTTTTGATGCGGCATGAACGTCATCACCAATCAGACCAACCGGACAGGTCGAGAAGATGGCAATCGACTTGGGATGAAAAAGGTCATAAGCCTCCTGAATGGCCACTTTCAGCTTCTTTTCACCGCCGAAGACCACATTCTCCTCCTGCATGTCGGTCGAGAAGCAGTAGGGGATATAGTTTGCATCCATCAGCGACTCGGTTCTCGTCTGGTTACGGCGGGTCAACCAGGCATAAAAGCTGCAACCGATCGGACCGTGCACAATGTTGACAATATCACGGGTAGGTCCGAGCACTACACCTTTACATCCGGCATAAGAGCAACCGCGCTGCGTGATGATGCCAGGCACGGTACGCACGTTTGCCTGTACTTCAGGAATGAGTTGCGGGTCATTGACAATGATCGACTTGGCCCGTTTTTTTGCAACCTTGGCCGGGTATTTTTGTATCAGCTCCTCCCTCACTTTGGAAGGATCGGGAAAATGTATGTTCGCCTCCATGTAGCTCTCTCCGTTTACACCTTTTAAATATTGCTCTGTTAGTTCAGCGCTTCATCACCCTTTTCGCTGGTTCTGACCCTTATGGTCTCAAGAATCGGTGTCACAAAAATCTTGCCATCACCGGGTTTACCTGTCTGGTTTGCCTTGATGATGGTGTCGATAGCTGTTTTGCACAACTCATCAGGAACAACCACCGTCAGAATCCTTTTGGCCACAAGTCTCGGGGCATTGCCAAGCTGGGCAATGGCTTCGGGGTGACCTTCAGCAGCGCCATTGAGAATATCATAATGAACCACGCCCTTGCCGCGACCCATCACCCTTCCGGTCGCGGTGAATGCCGGAATACCTGCTTCAATCAGCGCTTTCTTCGTTGCATTCACCTTGTTGATCCGTATGACTGAAATAATCTCTTTCATTTAAGCCTCCTTTGCTGACGCAAGCATTGGATCAGTTTCTTTTTCGCCGGTGCTTATGGTGTAAACCTCCTCTACGCCTGAAATAAAGATCTTTCCGTCACCGAACTTTCCTTCCGGGCCTGACTTTGCATTCTCCATAATGGCTCGTATCACAAAATCCTTGTCATTATCGGGCACCACAACAAAGAGCATCTCTTTGGGGATTTCGTCATAGACCACATCGCCAACGCGCAAACCGCGCTGCTTGCCTCGTCCGACAACCGAGATTTTCGTTACAGCCGGGAATCCAGCATCGAGCAGTCCCTGCATGACATCATAAACCTTTTCCGGCCTGACGATTGTTCTGATCATTAACATGTGCGTGTACTCCGTTTTTTAGTTAGCGATACCAAATTCAATGAGAAGGGTTTCAAGTTCTTCGATTTCAAGCGGCTTGGGGATGACAAACATCTTGTTATCGTTAATTTTCTGTGCAAGAGCGCGATACTCGTCAGCCTGCTCATGGGTCGGATCGTACTCGATAACGGTTTTCCGGTTGATCTCGGCACGCTGCACAAAGTTGTTGCGCGGCACAAAGTGGATCATCTGCGTCCCGATCTTCTTGGCAAGCTCCTCAATCATCTGGCGCTCGTTATCAACGTTACGGCTGTTGCAGATAAGGCCACCAAGGCGAACTCCACCGGTATCAGCATATTTCAGAATACCCTTGCAGATGTTGTTGGCAGCGTACATCGCCATCATCTCGCCCGAACAAACGATGTAGATCTCTTCAGCCTTACCGTCACGAATCGGCATGGCGAATCCACCGCAGACAACGTCACCAAGTACATCGTAAAAAACATAGTCGAGCTCCCATTCCTCATCAAAAGCACCAAGCTGTTCGAGCAGGTTGACCGAGGTAATGATACCGCGACCTGCGCAACCGACGCCTGGCTCAGGACCACCGGATTCGGTACAACGGGTGTTTCTGTAGCCCGCTTTGATGATATCTTCAAGTTCAACCTCTTCACCCTCCTCACGAAGCGTGTCGAGCACCGTTTTCTGCTGTAATCCGCCAAGGAGCAGGCGTGTTGAGTCAGCCTTGGGGTCACAACCAATAACCATGATTTTCTTGCCCATTTCTGCAAGACCGGCAACCGTGTTCTGTGTCGTGGTTGACTTGCCGATGCCACCCTTTCCGTAAATAGCTACTTTTCTCATTTTCGTACTTTTTTAGGTTTTTGTTGCCTTTATCGTCAACTCTTCAGGCTATTATCTGTTTTTGCCTGAATTGTTATGCTTTTCATAATGCAAAATGCGTGCCAAAGCAGGGCGTTCGCAGAAAAGTTTTTTTGGAAGAGAGAGCGAAGTGGCCGCAAAGCCGCATAAATGAAAGGTTTCATCCTCTTTTGCAGCACTCTTTTTTTCTGTGAGCGGTTAACGTATTTCAGGCTCAGCTAAAAATGGCGGGCAAAAAGGTGTACAAACAGGTAGGAAAGTGAATGTTCTTACGTTATTGTATGGATTTTGTAATTTCGGCGTGACGACGGGTTGGTTGCAAGGCACTCCAACTTCAAAAAACAATGTTTCCACGCTTATTTGGCCAATTATAATCCCGCAAGAAGAGAGAGGTGTCTCCCGCTTTATAAAAAAATACAAAAATGTAGAAAACGAGCGAGAACAGGGGTGATTGATTGCAAATGGCGAAGGGTCGTTTTTTTTGAGTTTTTTAAATGAATCACACTGGTACGACATCTTTAAGTGCTATGAATTTGGTAGCCAAGAAAATCAAACCCGTTTTGATTCTATTACATTCCACGGTCACTTGCAGTAGGGCGAGGATGCCGTATCATCGTTTTTTGCCGAACTGGGGCTCGGCGTTTTCAGGGCAGGCTGTTCATTAACACTGATGCGCCTCTCTCATTTTCTGTCAAAAAGTTTTATATTTCGCAGTGTCGTAAAAAAAGTGTGGAGTTGTGTTGCAGTGTTACCGTACCGATGTTTCTGATGGGTATAACGAGTTACAATGAGGTTGACGATGAAAAAGCTGCCGGTGGGCATACAGACGTTCAGTAAAATTATTGAGGGTGATTACCTTTACATTGATAAAACGGAGATTGCTCGTAGCCTGATTGAAAGCTATCAATACGTTTTTCTGTCGCGGCCCCGGCGATTCGGCAAGAGTCTATTCCTTGATACGTTAAAAGATATTTTTGAGGGAAAACGGGAGCTGTTCCGGGGTTTGCTGATTGAGGAGCAGTGGAACTGGGAGGTGAACTATCCGGTCATCAAGATAAGTTTTAGTGGCGGGATTGACAGTCGGGAAACTCTTCGCAAAAACCTGTTCTATATTCTGAATGGCAATCAGAAACGGCTTGATATTCACTGCGACGAGAAAGAGGATCCCAACCAGTGTTTCGCAGAATTAATCGAGAAAGCCTATGAGAAATATCACCAAAAGGTTGTCATCCTGATTGATGAGTATGACAAGCCGATTCTTGACAATATTGAGAACATTCCTGAAGCTCTCATCATCCGTGATGGAATTCGTGATTTTTATACAAAAATCAAGGATAACGATCGGTATCTGCGCTTTGCTTTGCTCACCTGAGTGAGCAAATTCTCCAAATTGTCGCTCTTCAGTGGTCTGAACAATCTTGAAGATATT
>CAIQGA010000080.1 GCA_903871235.1 uncultured Chlorobiaceae bacterium | reverse complement strand
TGTAAGAACAATCGAAATCGCCGTGAATTTCATCCGGGCTCCCTTCGAGTGAGGTCAACTGATTGTGGGCACAGTCAAAATCGCCAACTTCACGAGGAGCGCCCTCAAGTGATAGTAACTGGTTTTCCGAACAGGAAAAATCGCCGCCAACTTTATGAGGAGCACCATTGAGTGAGGTCAGCAGGTTCTCTGAACAGGAAAAATCGCCACTAACTTTTTTCAGATCGCCATGAAGCGAGGTCAACTGGTTGGCTGAACAATCAAAATTTCCGGTCACCTTTTTGGGAGATCCTTCGAGCGAGAGCAAGTGATTGTGAGAACAATCGAAATCGCCGTGAACGTCATCAGGGCCAGATTCGAGTGAGGTTAACTGGTTATTTGAGCAGATAAAATCACCGGTAACGGTGTGAGGGCCACCATCGAGCGTTGTCAACTGATTTCCTGAACAGTTGAAATTACCTGCCACAACACCAGGGCACCCCTCAAGAGAGGTCAGCCCCCTGTTTGAACAGTCGATGTCCCCTTTTCCATCAAGAAGAGGGTTCATAACATCGGCGAAAATTCGTTTTGTTACTTTTGTACACATCCGTTCTATCTCCAAATATTAATGATCGATATTGAAAAGCCAGGCCAGTAGATCACTGTTCTTCTGCTGGCAAGGGATAAAGATTGCCCAATATACTTTTCCAAAAAGGAGCTCTACCTCTTTGGTCAGCGTCCCGGCATTTGTTTACATACTCGTAACAAAAGTTCATTGGTTCATGACGCCAAAGCCTCTACATTAGATTCATTCAATATTTCATTGTCCCCAAAATTTATGGCGTTTTTTTTATACGGCATGGGGAGGCCGGGATTATTTTTTTTATGCCTTTTATGCAGACATTGAATGAGGAAGATGGCAAGGTCGTGGCGCTTCCGGATTTTTTCGACACCTCTTTGTATCTCAACAGGGAGTTGAGCTGGATTGCTTTCAATCAGCGTGTGCTTGAAGAGGCGCTTGAGGGTGAAGCGCATCCGCTTTTGGAACGGGTGAAATTCATCTCAATATTCAGTTCAAACCTTGATGAATATTTCATGATCAGGGTTGCCGGTATTGAGGATCAGTATGAGGCGGGTATTGTTGATCGAACGGTTGATGGCCACACCCCGTTTGAACAGCTCGCAAAAATCAGGACAATGGTTTTGCAGCAGCTCAGCCAGAGAAACAAGTGCTTTTATCAAGACCTGGTTCCGGCACTTCAGCAGGAGGGTATTGAGTTTCTTCGGTTTTCAGAATTATCTGTAACGAAGCAAAAGTCATTGAGCCACTATTTCCGCAAGGAGATTTATCCCGTCTTGACCCCGTTGGCCTTTGATACAGGCCACCCCTTTCCTTTTATGTCGAACCTTTCGCTGAATCTCGCCATAGAAATTGTCGACGATGAAAGCACTACGTTGAAGTTTGCCCGTGTCAAAGTTCCAAGTATGCTTCCACGGCTTCTTCGGCTTAATGAGATCAGGGGCTTTGATGATGATGGCATTATTCGCTTTATCTGGCTTGAGGATCTTATTGAAAACAATCTGGAGCAGTTGTTTCCAAAAATGAGGATCACCAATGCCTATCTTTTCAGATTGATTCGCGACGCCGATGTTGAAATTGAGGAGGATGAAGCGGGAGATTTGCTGAAGACCATCGAAAAGGGAATCCGCTCACGCCGTTACGGAAAGGTTGTTCGGCTCGATATTACGCCGGCAATGCCGGTGGCGGTGAGAAAGCTTCTGATGAAAAATCTTGGTGTTGCCGAAAGAAACGTCTATGAAATAGATGGGGCTCTTGGGCTCGGCTCTCTCATGGAGCTTTTGAGAATTGAACGACCCTCTTTAAAAGATGAGCCCTTTGTTCAAAAAAACCCTCTTGAGGAGCACTCTGCCCCCGATATCTTCAGTGCCATAAAAGCCAAAGATCAGTTACTCTACCATCCCTACGACTCTTTTCAGCCAGTCGTCGATTTTATCAATCAGGCCGCCCTTGATCCAGATGTGCTCTCCATAAAGCAGACGCTCTACAGGGTTGGCAGTAATTCGCCGATTGTCAAGGCCTTGATGAAGGCGGCTGAAGCGGGTAAACAGGTGGCTGTTCTCGTGGAACTCAAGGCAAGGTTTGATGAAGGAAACAACATTATCTGGGCGCGGGCACTTGAAGATGTCGGGGCACATGTCGCCTACGGTCTTCCAGGGCTGAAAACACACGCCAAGCTTACCCTGATTGTGCGACGTGAGCAAAAGAAGCTGAAGCGCTACCTCCACCTTGGTACAGGGAACTATAACCCGGCAACCGGGAAAATCTATACCGATTACAGCCTCTTTACCGTTAACGAGCAACTTGCCAATGATGTGGCAGAACTCTTTAACGCCTTGACTGGCTACTCAAAACATACCGGATACAGAAAGCTGCTCGTCTCGCCGATTAATACCAGAAAAAGGATTATCGAGATGATTGAGCGAGAGGTTGAGTGGAGCCAGCATGAGAACAAGGGAAGGATCATCATGAAAATGAATGCCCTGGTGGATGGAAAAACCATTCGGGCACTCTATAAGGCCTCGTGCGAAGGGGTAAAGATCGACCTTATCATCCGGGGGATCTGCTGCCTCAAGCCCGGTATAGAGGGAGTCAGCGAGAATATCAGGGTCATCAGTGTTATCGGCCGTTTTCTTGAGCACAGCCGTGCCTACTACTTTCATAACGGTGGAAAGGATGAACTCTATCTGGGAAGTGCGGATATTATGCCACGAAACCTTGACGATCGGGTTGAAACCCTTTTTCCGGTGTTTGATAAAGCGCTCATTCGTGTTGTCAAAACGGATCTTGATTTGATTATGAGTGATAACGTCAAGGCATGGGAAATGCAGGCTGACGCAACATACTCGAAAATCAGTAGCGATGGCCCGAAAGTGAACAGTCAGGCACTTTTTTTAACCCGGTCGGCCCAGAAAAAAATGTTGCAAGTGTAATGAAGTGATTGATTAAATGAAGTTAACTATTACAGATATTATGCCAAAACGGCCTGTTCATTTGCAAATAACAGAACTCTCTGAAGTTCTTGTTCAACTTTCCAATACTGTGTTGGAGAATTTTTTGCTTTCACTGCATGCTGCGGTACAGCATGATGAAGATGGCGCAAAGAAGAGAGCGCTTGCTGATTATGAAATTGATATGGCAGAGGTTGATCTTGAAGAGCAATGCCTCTCTTTTCTCGCCCTTCAGCATCCGGTTGCAAGTGACCTGCGCACCATCATGACCATTATGATGATCAATGATGAACTGGAGCGTATTGGTGATCTCTCGCTTCATAGTCTTGATCTTTTGTTTGAAATCACTCCCGAGAGTATCGAATCTTTTGAATTCGTGAAGATGGGTGAGCTTGCTGCGGCTATGATTAAAAAGGCGATTACCTCCTTTTCTTTAAAAGAGCTATCGCTTGCCGATGAGGTTTCGGTTCTTGATGAAGAGATTGAGGCAATGCACCGCTCAGTTTTTAATAAGGCAACAGCGTTGATAAAAATCCAGGATGCTGATGTGAGTCAGCTTATGGCGGTCTTGAGTATCTCCCGCTATATCGAGCATATTGCCGACCATGCTGTAAAGATTTCACAGGAGGTCAGTTATCTTGTGACCGGTGAAATCACCCACAAGAAAGCTTCACATTAAGGGTTGATAAAAAAAACATACTTTATTAATAATTTTGTTGATAACCCGTTTTTCAAGGGAGATACTATGAGTAAAAAAGTAACGTTTGCCGATGTCATGGGGGAGCTTGATGGAAAAAGTGACATTGATTGTTCCAACAAGGGATTAACGTCGCTTGAAGGGTGCCCGGAGAGGGTAAAGGGAGATTTCAACTGCTCAGGTAACAAGCTCACCACACTGATGGGGGGGCCAAAAAAAATTAAGGGAGATTTCAACTGTTCGGCGAACAAGTTGACTTCGCTTGATGGTGGCCCTGAGGAGGTTAAGGGTGACTTTGATTGTTCCGGCAATCAACTGACCTCTCTTGTGGGTTGCCCGGCCTTCATTATGGGTGATTTTTCTTGTGCCGGAAATCAGTTGACCTCGTTAAAAGGGGAGGCTCTTTCAAATACCGAAACAGTTGTAGCGGGCTGCCCGGAAATTGTAGAAGGAGATTTCAACTGTTCCGCCAACAAGCTTCTCTCACTTGAGGGTGCCACTGTGATAGTGGGCGGCGATTTTAACTGTTCAGATAATCAGCTTACAACACTTCATGGTGCGCCAATAAAGATACAGGGTGATTTTGATTGTTCCAGTAACCAGCTTGCTTCACTGGAAGGCAGCCCTGATGTTGTCAGGGGAGATTTCTCTTGCAGCAAAAACCAGTTGACCTCGCTTAAAGGAGTAGCTCGGGAAGTCCGCGGTACACTCAATTGTTCGGCGAATCAATTGACCTCTCTCAAGGGGGCGCCTCAAGAAGTCAGAGTATTTGATTGTTCCAGTAATCAACTGACCTCTCTCAAAGGATCTCCTCACAAAGTTGATGGGTTTAATTGTTCAAATAATCAATTGATTTCACTCAAGTGGGTTCCTGAAAAGGTCAAGGGTAATGTTGACTGTGCATGGAACCAGCTCACAACACTTGAGGATGCTCCCAAAAAGGTCAAGGGTAATTTCGATTGTTCAGGAAACCAGTTAACTGCACTTGAGGGTTCCTTGAAGAAAGTTGGAGGTGACCTGATTTGTGGACAGAACGCTCAACCCTTTCATGAAGAACACGTTCGGATGGTTTGCACTATCAAAGGCAACTGCGTCTTATAGCCTTCCAGCTTGTCTTGTCCTTGATATTCTTGCAAGTCATAAGGCAACAGCTTGCGGGTTGTTGCCTTATTGGGTACAGAGAGAGAGTTCAAATATTCGAGTAGCCGTTACATGACAAGCGCGGTGGCGTTCAGCCTGTTCCAGATCGCCTCAAGGATAACATCTGACGCCAAATCGATATCATTAAGGAAAAAAAGACCTTCAAAATCGCCATGCTCTGAAATGGCGCATGCTTTTATCAGGGCATGATTCCCTTCGAATAATCCAAGTTCATTGCGGATATATATCCCAAGACTAAAACGGAGTTTCGGTAATTTTGCCTCAGGAAGAGCGCGGACTTTTTCTTTCTCTTGGTCGTTCATTATCGCAATGATACGGTCAGCAGCACCGTTGATCGTCTGTGGCCAGGGCGTTTTATTATACATAATCAGATGATGGGTTGTAAGAGTTTGTTCTTGTTGGATATCATTTATTTTGTCAACAATATATGAAGAGGAAGAGTGAATATTTTTTGCTCTTATCGTTGTTTTCAAATAATTAACAAAGTGCTGAATCGTTACAATTTTCGTCTATGGTACTAATAAAAATTCCGGAAAGTATGACTATCCCCCTTTTTATAGAGTTAAGTGATTTTTGGTAATGATAGAAGTGCTTCAACGTGTCGAGCTTTGTTGAAAAGTTTACAAGGATTTTACAATCGGCAATGATTATTCTTCCTTCTAATCTGTTAACTTTAGTTTGTTTCTTTTCACAGGAGAACCTGTGCGAATTCGATATTTTTGTACTTCCGGGAAGTAAATTACAACAGACGCCAATGTTTGGATTGAATGCTTTGATTCTCTGTTTTGGTAATGTTGTGATGCTATGAACCTTCACAGCAACAAACATCATCACCTCGATCACTTGTTAAGTAGTGCGAAATCGGTCACTCTTGATGATTCGTCGAAGATTCTTATTCTCAGTGATCTGCATATTGGCAATGGGGGGCGACATGATGAGTTCCGGCAAAATGCTGAACTGCTGAAAACGGTGCTCGGAAGATATTATCTGCCCGAAAAATACAGCCTCGTGCTTAACGGCGATATTGAGGAGCTCTTCAAGTTTCCTCTCGAAACTATTGCATCAAAGTGGAGCGACTTTTACGATCTTTTTCTCGAATTTGAAAAGAATGGCTTTTTCTGGAAAACCTGGGGGAACCATGATGCCGCGCTTCTTGACGAGAGGGAATACCGGCTTGCTTCATCGCTTGTTGAATCACTGAAATTTCATTATGGCGACGAGACGCTCCTGCTCTTTCATGGCCACCAGGCGGCATACTTTTTATGGCAAACACGCTCCATGCCATTGCTCAGCCGTGCGGTTATTTTTTTCCTCCGTTATATAGCCAAGCCGGTCGGGATACGGAATTTTTCCGTCGCTTATAACAGCCGCAAACGGTTTATTCTCGAACAATCGATTTATGAGTTCTCAAACCAGAAAAAAATAGTCTCCATTATTGGCCATACCCATCGCCCTCTCTTTGAATCACTTTCAAAGGCCGATTTTCTGAATTACCGAATTGAGGAGCTTTGCCGGGCCTATTCGGCTGCTGATGGCGAAAAGCGTGCCGCCATCAAACTGAGCATCGTCGAGCTGAAAAGTGAGCTTGATGGCTGTTACAAAAAGGGGAAGGTCACCGGGCTTCGAAGCGGCATTTACAACAATCTTACCATCCCAAGCGTTTTCAACTCTGGGTGTACCATTGGGAAACGTGGTATCACTGCTCTTGAAATAGAGGGGAGCACAATCCGGCTGGTTTACTGGTATAACGGCAAGCAGAACCGCAAGTTCATCAGTGAAAGAAGCAACCAGCCAATGAAACTCGATTCGACGGGTTTCTCAAGGATTGTTCTGAACGAAGACTCTCTCGATTATGTTTTTTCCCGTCTGCATCTTCTTGCCTGAAAGATTTTGCATCCCCTCCTTTACACTCCAATTATTTTTTTGCATTCGAATGAACAGGTAGTTGAAATTGCTGTGGCGAACGCTTGATGCTTCGGTGAAATTGGTACTGATATGATGGGCTATCATGTAACTCGCAACCTTGCATACGAGAGATTTATTTAACACAATTGCAACGATATCGTGACAATTACTCAATATCTCCAGATATAAAAAAATGTATTTACTCTAATGGAAATGAATTTATTGTTTTTCAATAATGTATAACCTGGAGTGAAATATGGCTTTAAATATGCTTAATGAAAGTATTGACGGACTTGGTAATGTCGTAACATTGTATTTTGACGAACGGCTTGATGCCACGAACATTCCTTCTGTCAGTCAGTTTGTTGTCAGTAACGGCGAAACCAGCGCGACGATCAGCAGCCTTCAGGTAGTTAACAACGAGGTCGTACTGACGCTTGCTGCACCGCTTGACCTGTCGAAGCCTGTGAAGGTCTCCTATAGCGATTTGTCCGCCGCCGACGATACGGCCACACTGCAAACCATTGATGGCCATGATGCCCTCTCATTCCAGGACGTCGCAATTACCAATGCACTTTCCCTCACTGGCAGCGCAAGTGAATCTTTCGCCTTTGCCTCTTCACTCTCTCTTGCGGGTGCTGAAATCTCGGCATTTGATGCTCCAAGCGGCAGACTTTTTGTCACTTCATTTGCCGGTTTGCAGGTTGTCAGTGTTGATGCCGCTCTTCACATGACGCTTCTTGCTACTATTCCTCTTGGGAGCAACGATCTGAACTGCGTTGCGGTCAAAAACGGTATTGTTTCGGTTGCGGTGGCTGCTTCCGACAAAACCTTGCCGGGCAGTGTCTATTTTCTTGATGCAGATGGTGATCTTACAGACTCGTTGTTGATGACGTTGGGCAGCGTCACCGTAGGGGCAAACCCCGATATGCTTACATTCAGTGCCGATGGCAAGACGGTTCTGGTTGCCAACGAAGGTGAAATGGCCAGCCCGACCAGTAACCCCGAAGGCTCGGTCAGCATCATTGATCTCAGCAATGGTGTTGCTGCAGCAACGGTCAACACCGCGTCGTTTACAGCATTCAACGATAAATTTGCGGAATTAAAGGCAGAGGGTGTTCGTCTGTTTGATGGAATTACCGTTGCCAACGATCTCGAACCGGAATACATCAGTATCTCGCCCGACGGAAAAACTGCGTTTGTTACCCTGCAGGAGAATAATGCGATAGGTATTCTCGATATCGCTACAGCCACCTTTACCGATATTGTTCCTCTCGGGTTCAAAAGCTGGCTTGGCCTGCCGTTGGATGGCAGCGACAAGGGCACCTACATACCACGGACAGACTTACCGGTATTGGGTCAGTACATGCCTGATGGAATCGGCTCGTTTACAGGTTCTGACGGCAACGCCTACTACATTATTGCCAACGAAGGAGATGATCGTAGTGATTTCATGTCACCTGATGCCGTGAAGCTTAAAGATATAGGCACTTACGTAGATTCAGTCAGCGGTCATAACTTTTCATTAGACCCTCAGTTGATTGTAAAGTATGGTAATCTGCTGAGCACCAGCGCAATAGGCAACCTGAGAATCTCTCTTGCACCCGGCAACAACGGTGACATTGATGGCGACGGAGTTATTGAACAAATTCAGGCTTATGGCGCACGATCATTCAGCATTCTTAATGCCGAAGGTACCATCGTTTTCGACAGTGGGTCGCAGATTGAGCAGTTTGCAGCCTCAACCGGCGCCTTTAATTCGGTTGATCCCGCGACCTCCGGTATTTTTGTTGACATGCGTTCCGACAATAAAGGCCCCGAGCCAGAAGGCATTGCAATCGGGCAGATCGGGGGAAAAACTCTTGCATTCGTTGGTTTGGAGCGTGGAGCAGGCGCCATCATGGTTTATGATGTAACTGATCCCCAGCATGTCAGTTTTGTTCAATCACTGAGTCATCCTGATGATTCAAAAGCTCTCACAGGTGATGGGTTGGAGTCCGGGGCCGGCCCCGAAGGGCTGACCTTTGTTTCCGCTGATGCATCTCCCAGTGGCCAGAATCTACTCTTTGTTTCCAACGAGTATTCAAAAAATGTCAGCCTCTTCACGTTGACCAATTTGAACGATGCGCCTGTGGTGGTTGATGCCATCAGTGATGTATCGACATCCGAAGATGCACCGTTCAGCCTGATGGTGCCTGTTGGAACGTTCAATGATGTTGATGCTGGCGACAGTTTGACCTACAGTGCAACACTTGCTGATGGCACTCCACTGCCCTCATGGCTGAAATTCGACAGTGAACTTCAGGGTACACTGAAATACTCAACAACCGCTACAGATACCTACTTCTCCCAATCAGGCAAGTGGCCTTCGACAGACTCAGCATCGGCAATAACGGCTATGGTCACCGGTGAAAAAACGGATGCCGGTAACATAGCATGGCAAAGCGGTGACCCGGCAAATGGAGAGATTAAGACGATTGCCGAAACATTGCGCGACGATCTTGGCTTTGCTATTGGCGTGGCCAGCACGGTGCCTTTCTCCCACGCAACACCGGCAGGAGTTGTAAGCCACAATGTTAACCGCAACAACTATCAGGATATTGCGCACGAAATTCTGTTCGACACACAGCCTGATGTTGTTATTGGCGGCGGACTGGACGGTTTGTTTGCAAAGGCAGTCACCAACGCAGCAAAAGTGAGTACGGATCTTGATCACAATGGCTTCAATGACGACTACGATGCTTTCAAGGCAGGTACGGATGGAACACCCTACACGTTTGTCGAGCGGTCTACCGGTGTTGATGGAGGCACAGCCCTTGCTGCGGCAGCCAACAGCGTGCATCTTGCTGATGGGGATAAACTGTTTGGCCTGTTCGGCACATCAGGTGGCAACTTTGAATATTATGAAGTGGCCGATACACCCGGCACGGCCACCATCACCCGCAGCACCACCGATGGTACTCCGGGCGTCGATGAAGACCCGACCATGACTGAAATGACATCGGCAGCGCTTTCAGTGCTTAATCAGGATCAGGATGGCTTTTTTGCGATGTTCGAGCAGGGCGACATCGACTGGACTAACCACGCCAACGATTATGAAAACATGGTGGGAGGTGTTGTTGATCTGGAGAATGCGGTCACAGCAGCAGAAAATTTGGTCACCTCCGGAACTGAAGGCATGAATTGGTCAAATACCCTGATGATTGTCACCAGCGACCACTCGAACAGCT
>CAIQGA010000079.1 GCA_903871235.1 uncultured Chlorobiaceae bacterium | reverse complement strand
TCAGCCAAAGGAGATTTTATTGTCAAGTCAGAGTACACCTTTGAAATAGGAGGAAAAGGGAAAGGGTTCAACCAAATCAGCGGGATAGAGAAGAGCTTTGTTGTCGCTGACGATATCGAAACCGGATTTCAGAATAAAATTCCGCTGTGGCTTTTCGGGTTTCTTTATTGAGATGACAATGCCCAACAGCGCATAAATGGAGATATCTTTATCCTGCCGTGGCCACTTTCAGGCTCTATCCAGCCAGACTGCCGGATCTCTGCGGCCATGAAATACTGCCAAGACAACGATACAATGTTTTTGCACACGAAAATAAACGCTGAACGGAAAACGATTAGCGACAACGCGTCGAATGTCCTTGTGAACAATGGAAAACTTCCTTTTTCATCATTGTGAACATAAGGTAATCTCCTTTTTTGTTATGCAGTTTTTCTGTTCCTTGCAGGTGCACTGACAATGCCCAAAAGCGCATCAATTGAGATATCCTCATCCAGAAGAGGCCAATGTATCCCATACCCGGATGGTGAGACCTCGAATATTTCCCTTTCTGCTTCAGAAGCTTGATGCAGCAACGGCGATATCTGTTGCAGTTCAAATTTTCTGGTTGTTCCATCAACAGTTATCTCAAAAACGTCTCCATCAAACTGTATGTTCTTAATATCATGATGTTTGTTCATTGCTGGCGTCTCCTTTGAAAATCATCCCATTGTGTCTCGATGTACTCAAAATGATCGTAAATAATTTTTCCTGACTTGCTTGTGATCTCTCTGTGTCATATTGTAGGAAAAAGCCTCTTCAATATCGAATATCTCTCTTTTTAACCAGTATTTGCATTCCATGTCTCCATTTTGGCAATGGACATGAAGCGGCTCATTGCCTTCATTGGCATAAAAAAATAATCTCCATCCGAGTATGACAAGTATCGTGGGCACAGACTGTTCCTGTAAATATTAATTTTGTAAAGAGTATATGCTTGGTAATTTACAGAGGAATGTTACGATAAGCAACCGATCTTGTTCCTCACCACCCCTCCACCACAAACCAAACCCCAGTCGCAATCATAATCACACTGGCTACCCGGTAAAACCATTTCCGTGTTTTGTTGCTGATGGTATTCACCACCTTACCCACCAGAATCAGCGCTGGGGCGGTGCCGATGCCGAAGAGAAGCATCATCAGGGCGCCTTGAAGCATTCCTGCAAAGGGATGATGAGCCTCCATGGCGGCGCGGGCGGCGGCAAGCAGGGCAGTGTAGGTGAGGCCGCAGGGGAGAAAGCCGAGGACGATGCCCATCGGGTAGTAAGCGCCGATGGAGCGAGGCGCCTTGAAGAGAGCCATGATCTTTTGCATGAGTGAGTTGCCGGGGTTGCAGCTCTTTGTTGAAGAGGGAAGCGGCAGCCATTCTGCTGTGGAGAGCCCCATGAGAATGATGGAGAGTCCGGCAATGATCATGATGGCCCGCTGAAGCTGTTCGATGGAGGCGGCAAGGACAAGGAATGAGCCTGAGAGACCAACCATCGCGCCGAGGATAGTGTAGGTGGTTACTCTGCCGAGGTTGTAGAGCAGGATGTGGAGTATCCCTTTTCGTGTTTCACCAACAGTAAGAGCGCCGACAACGGGGCCGCACATGCTGATGCAGTGGCCGAATCCTCCGGCAAGTCCGGAGAGGAGCATGGCGAGGAGGGGAGCGCTGCTCATGGTTTTTTTTTCTTTACTGGCTTTGGAGGCTCGTCGTCATCGTCAAGCATCCGGTATTTTGGTGCTTCGGGGTCGTCGAACTGGCCGCTTTTTACTGCCCAGATAAAGAGAAACCATGCCGCGACACCAACAAAAAGACCGATGCCTATCAAAAAAAATGTGGTGTACATAATGGTTACTCGGTCAGTTTAATAATCAGGCTGTCAGTTATAATTGTCGTAAGTGTTTCGAGTGTGCGGTGATGAAAAAGTCATTCCTTAATCATGAGTTAGAGAGGCATGACTTCTCAGTGTCTTGCTACGGCATCAATTGCTGTGGAGCGCTTATTGAACCGATGGGCTCTCTTGTCAGATGTTTTTCACGCCCCACCTGTAGCCGAAGGGAATTGCTTACCACCACAAGGGAACTGGTGACCATGAGCAGTGCTGATATAATGGGGTGCAAAATTCCCGACACGGCAAGTGGCAGTGCTATGAGATTATACGAAAAGGCCCAGACAAGGTTCTGGCGGATGATGGCAAAACATTTTGTGGAACTTTCCATCAGGGTGTTGATGAGCCGTAGGTCATCTTTCAGGATGGCGATACTGGCGCTTTCGAGGGCAATGCCTGATGCGTGGCCGAGGGTGACGCCGATGTCGGCTTCGCTCAGTGCGGGAGCGTCGTTGATTCCGTCGCCGACCATCATGACGCACTCTCCCTTTGCTTTCAGTGCGCGGATAACCGCTGCTTTTTCAAGTGGCCCGAGCCCGGCATGAACGTCGGTAATGCCGCATTTAGCTGCAATGTAGTTGGCTACCCCCTGGTTGTCGCCGGTGAGGATTTTCAGCGAGAGCCCTTTTTTACGGAGACCTGCTATCAGTGGAAGGGCGTCCGGGCGCAGGTCGTCAATCAGGCCGATGATACCGGCAAGCTTGTTGCCGCAGGCGACCATCACCACGCTTTTTCCTTCTGCCTCGAGTGATGATACACAGCTTTCATGGATCGGTTGAAGCTCAACCTGCTCCTGCACCATGAAGGCTCTTGAACCAGCCAGCCAAAGGGTTCCTTCAATCACTCCAGAGACTCCTCTGCCCGGTGTTGCCCTGAACTGCGTTACCGCCAGCCGTTCACCTTGCCATGAGGCAACAATGGCGCGTCCGGTGGGGTGCTCCGAGGCGGCTTCGAGCGATGCGAGATGCTGCATGAATGACGGGGTGAGGCCGTAGTCGTGACTGTCGGTCATGGAGGGTTTGCCGGTAGTGAGGGTGCCGGTTTTGTCGAGCACGACGGTAGTGGTTTTTGAGAGGGTCTCGAAAATGTCGCCCCCTTTGATGAGAATGCCTCTCTTGCCCGCAGCGGTGGTGCCGACCAGAATGGCGAGCGGGGTCGCCAGACCGAGTGCGCAGGGGCATGCGATGACGAGCACGGAGACCGCGTTCATCAGGGCGATGACGGTGCTGGCTGAAGTGAGTTTCCAGTAGAGAAAAGTTGCGAGGGCGAGGATGATGGTGGCAGGGACGAAGTAGCCTGCGGTTTTGTCGGCCAGCCCCTGAATTGGCGCCTTGCGGGCCTGAGCCTCTTCAACAGTGTGGATGATTCGTGAGAGCAGGGTATTACCGGCATTGCCAGTGACCTTGATGCTGAGCCGCCCGTTCATCGAAAAGCTTCCTGCAAAAACGTAGCTGCCCGGCTCTTTCAATACAGGGTTTGACTCTCCTGTCAGCATCGCTTCGTTCACTTCCGCTTCACCCTGCACAACGGTGCCATCAAGCGGTATTCTGTCGCCTGGAATGATCTCGATCCGGTCGCCGATCTGCACTGAGGCAATGGGCACCATGGTTGTTTCACCGCTTTCGGAGATGACCAGCGCTTCGTGCGGCTGGAGTTCAGCCAGTTCAGCCATGGCATTTCCCGCCTTGAGGCGCGATCCGGCCTCCAGAAAGCGGCCGAGAAGAATGAAGGTGATGATCATTGAAGCGGTGTCGAAAAACACCTCACCTCCGAGTACAATCATGGCAATACTGTAGCAGTAGGCGGAGAGCGATCCGAGGGCGACGAGCACATCCATGTTGAGCGTCAACCGCCTCAGTGAGCGGAAAGCGCTGGCGAGAAAGGGGTAGCCGGAGTAGAAGAGTACCGGGGTGGCCAGTGCCCATGAAATGAGCTGAAAAGCAAGCCGGTAGCGCTCCTCTATTCCGTCAAAAAATCCAGCGTAGAGGGCAGCGGTGAAGAGCATGAGCTGCATGGAAAAAAATCCGGCGGTGCCGAATCGCAAGAGCAATTCCTGTTTCTCCCGGGCAAACAAATCGGAGCTGCCAGTGCCATGACTCGGATGGGGCAGGTAGCCTATGGAGCGGATGGCATTCAGGATGGCGTCGAGAACAATTTTTTCGGATACCCAGGTGATGGTTGCCTTGTGGGTGGCATAGTTGACCCTTGTCGAGAGCACGCCCTCCTGTTTCATCAGAAACTTTTCGATGAGCCAGACGCATGAGGCGCACCTGATGCCTGAGAGTATGAGATCGATACGGCTCTCGTTGCCCTCAATGATGACGGTGTCGCTGAAGGCTGAGGCCTGAAGTTTTACCTCAGTTGCCGGAGGCCCCGGTTGCCAGTTACAACGTTGGTTGTAGAAGGCGTCCAGCGAGTTGCTGTGAACAAGCTCGTAAACACCGAGGCAGCCGTGGCAGCAGAAGTACCGTGTCTCACCGTCGATGAGTGCGGTAATGGCCGATCCCTTTCCCGTCTCCAGGTTGCAATGGTTGCACAGAACCTTCCAGGGAGATGATGGCTCACTCCCTGACATTGAAGGTAAAGGCCGGATTGTTCAGTTCGTCGGAAAGAATCGTTACCCTCCAGATCGTTCGCCCGCTCATGCACCGGACAATAATTCCTTTGCCCTCGTAAATGCAGCGGCTATTTCTGACCAGTGTAACTTGATTTTTGCCCATCACCATCCCCGGCATGGAAAGGTCAAGGAGCAAGATGCCGGGCAGTTTGTCGCATGGTGTCACCGTCACCCTGAAGGTGAGCTCTTTCATGTGCTTGACAGGCTTTGGATCAATGTTCAGCGTGACGTTATAGCTGCCGGATGTGATGGAGCAAGGCCCCTGGTGGATGTTGCACTCCCTCTCTGTTCCGATGAGCGTTCCCGCAAATATGTTGCCATGGATCAGCAGGGATGCCAAGAGCGTCAGAGCGAAGGCAGAGCCTTTTATTTGACTTCGAAAAACCATTTTTTTGTTGTTATGAGTTGTTGTTGCTGCCGGAGGTCAACTTTTGCAAGCCAGACTCCTTTAAAGGGAATCGTAGCGGTTGCCTGATAGATTCCAGGTGAGAGCTGATGCATGGTTATCGTGGAGTCGTAACCGGCAGTCGAGAGATTACCAATAAAAAGGGACAGGTTGCCATCCTGAAGCGGTTTGCCGTGAGTTGTTGCGTTAATTCGGATGATGTTGTGACCCAGTTTCAGCCGTTCGGGCTGGCTAACCTTAATTCCAAGATTCTCTTCAAGAGCTTTTGCCTGAAAATAGCGTTTGCTGTTTTCATAGTAGTTGTTGTCCACAAGGCCTTCGGCGTCCCTGAATGCCACATAGATGCCGCACCCCATGGCAAAGAAAAAAAGCGGATAGATGATGTAGAAAAAGAGCTTCATAGAAAACCGGTTTCCCTGTTGATTGAAATGCCGTCACTGGAAACTTTGAGATGGAGATGCTCCAGTTTGCCGTTCGATTTTACCAGAATACTTCCATGAATGGCAGTAAATGGCTGCAAATTGAGCGTGTGTTCGCCAATAAGGGTCACGTTGTCCGGGGAGGAGAGTTCAACTGACAGTTTTTTCCCGCCGTTGTTATGGATGATGTAAGAGTAACGGTTCAGGCCCGGTGGCAATGAAGCATTGTCACGGATGACAAGAAAATCGACCGCCGGACGGCTCCAGAGCAGCAGAACAAGCGCGATGGCTGCGGCAGCGGTTGCGCCACCAATCCAGAATGTCTTCGGGCGCAACACACGCCCTTTGTAGTTCGGGAACGGGAGCATCCCTCTTGTTGCCGTCATACTCCGGCACGCGTCGATACATTCTGCACAGGCAATACAGGCGGCGCTCAACCCTTTCTTGATGTCGATGCCAACAGGGCAGAC
>CAIQGA010000078.1 GCA_903871235.1 uncultured Chlorobiaceae bacterium | reverse complement strand
CCCGCGCCAAACTTGCGACCCATATAAAAGGAGAGCAGGAACATGATCACAAAGTAGATCATGAGGGGGATGGCAATGCGTACCACATCAAAAGGAATCTGGATGATGGAGCTCCCCTTCAGCGAGAACATTACGACAATGGTAAAGAGCAGGGCTATCAGCGTCAGCGGACTGATGCGGGGGATGAACGAGCCTTCGTACCACTCCTTTCCTTTCAGACGCAGCAATACAAAGCGGGTCAAAAAGCCAGCAATAAAGGGAATGCCGAGGTAGATAAAGACCGAGAGGGCAATATCAGCGATGGAGATATCGACGGTAAAGGAGCTGATACCAAGCCATTTGGGCAGCACCGTCAAAAAGATCCAGGCATAGAGGGGAAAGAAGAGCACCTGGAAAATCGAGTTGAAGGCGACAAGCCCGGCGGCATACTCTGTATCTCCCTTGGCAAGCTCATTCCAGACAATGACCATGGCGATGCAGCGGGCAAGTCCGATCATGATGAGCCCGGCCATGTAGTGCGGCATGTCGGAAAGCAGGAGGACGGCGAGCACAAACATCAAAATCGGGCCGATCACCCAGTTCTGCACCAGCGAGAGGGCAAGCACCCGGGTGTTGCGAAACACATCACCAAGCTCCTCATACTTTACCTTTGCGAGGGGTGGGTACATCATGACAATGAGCCCGACGGCGATCAGCATGTTTGTAGTGCCCGACTGAAAAAGGTTCCAGAAGCCCGGAATGGCGGGATAGAGCCAGCCGGAGAGCACACCGAGACCCATGGCAAGAAAAATCCAGAGCGTCAGGTAGCGGTCGAGAAACGACAACTGTTTTGTGGCATTGCTCATCGTTATTTCCCTTTTAAATTCTCGTTATAAAACTGACGGAAGCGCTGGTTGATTTCGTTGCGGACGCGCCGGAACATGGCAAGCTGCTCCTCTTTTGTCCCCTCGGCATCTGCGGGATCATCAAAGCCGATGTGGATGCGGTGCTCAACCTTGCCGGTAAAAACCGGGCAGGATTCATTGGCCCCGTCACAGACCGTTATCACATAGTCAAACGCTTTTCCAAGAAATTCATCGACACTTTTCGGCATGTTCAGGCTGATATCGACCCACTCTTCACGCATCACCTGGACGGCGAAGGGGTGAACTGCTGCTGCGGGTTTGGTACCTGCGGAATAGACCTCAAGTGAGGAGTCGAATGAACGGAGAAATCCTTCGGCCATCTGGCTGCGGCAGGAGTTTCCGGTACAGAGAATAAGGATTGATTTTTTCATGGGTCGTAGTGTTGTTTTGAGCTTGTATTGGTTGACTGACAGTTCTGGATTCTTTATAAAACAAGATTGAAGACAAAGCCCACCAGCATGATCCCAAGCGCCACAACTCCGGCAAAGAGGGCAATCAGGCGGGGCTTCAGCACCTTGCGGAGAATAATCATCTCCGGGGCAGAGAGGGCGATGACGCTCATCATGAAGGCCATCACCGTTCCGAGGGCGGCCCCCTTGCCGAGCAGCGCCTGCACAACGGGGAGAATTCCCGCCGCGTTGGAGTACATCGGAACGCCAATCAGCACCGCAACAGGCACCGACCACCAGACGCTTTTGCCCATCAGTGAGGCCATGAAGTTTTCAGGCACGTAGCCATGAATTCCGGCACCAAGCCCTACGCCAACCACAATGTAGAGCCACACCTTGCCGACAATATCACGAACGTGGTGGAGCCCTTCCCGAATCCGCAGGGGCAGACTCATCGACTCACCCTCCACTTCGGCAGAAACCACCCTCTCCTGGAGCTTCTGCACCCACTCCTCCAGAAAACGCTCCATCTGGAGTTTGCCAATCACCATACCGGCAATGATGGCAACGGCGAGGCCCATGACCGTATAGAGCAGGGCCACCTTCCAGCCGAACATGCCGAAAAGCAGGGCGAGGGCAACCTCATTGATCATCGGTGCTGAAATCAGAAAAGAGAAGGTGACGCCAAGCGGCACTCCCGCTTGCAGAAAGCCGATAAAAAGCGGCACAGCCGAACAGGAGCAGAAGGGGGTCACAATACCGAGAGTTGCCGCCATCACGTTTCCAACCCCGGTACGCCGCCCCGAAAGCAGGGCGCGGGTGCGCTCGGCGGAAATAAAGGTGTGTACCACTCCCATCAAAAAGACTACCGCCGTAAGCAGCAGCAGCACTTTTGGCACTTCGTAAAGGAAAAAATAGAGCGCTTCACCAAAACGGTTGGCGCGGGCAATTCCGGCAAACTGAAGAGAGAGTGAGGCGAACCCTTCAAGATTGTTGTAGAGCAGCATCCACAACAGGGCTCCGACAACAACAGAGAAAAACCATTGAACATTCTGCTGTCCAAAAACCCTGGGAAGGTGCTGCCGGAAACCTTGCGTCATCGTTTCAATACGTTTACTTGTTGCATTTTAAATATCTCTCCTCGTCAAAACGGCACAACATCCTGCACTGCGGCTTTTTTAACAACAGCATCCTGAACCACCACCCGACGATTTTGTACCATGAGATCCACAGCACCCCTGTGGCTTTGCCATCAACATCTCCTTAATCTCTTCACGAGAGGGAACACGTCCTTTGCAGAGCACACGCTCATCGACAACGAGCGCCGGGGTTGAGATGACGTTATAGGCCATGATCTGCTGAATATCCTCCACTTTTTCAACTGAAGCGTTAATACCTTCGGCGGCAATAACTGCTTTTACCGCATCGACAAGCTGATTGCATGTTGCACAGCCACTGCCAAGAATTTTTACTTTTTTCATTGTTGTATCGTTTATCAGTTTCTCTAAAGATGACTCATTGTAAAAAAATTTCCAGGGCTTGCACCCTCTTACCACCCTGCTTCAGTCGGACGTTGAGCATAGTTCAATGGCAATCGTAACGGCAGGCCAGATCGGCGTGAAAAAAACCACCAAACATCGAATGGGCTTTCAGCCAGTTTTCACGATGAATGCAGTAACGAACTTTTGGAGGGTTAATTTCACCCTGAATCAGCCCGGAATCAAGCAACGCCTTGAGATGTTGCGAAATTGTAGACTGCGCCATGGGAATAATCTCCGTCAACTCCCCCGTGAAGCAACACTGCTGACTGGCAAGCAGCTTCAAAATCCTTATTCTCACCGGATGACTGATCGCCTTGGCAATCGACGCCATCCCCTCCTCATCGCCACTGTACTCAACCGCCGACAACGTTCTCCTCATAACAAGCCCCTCTTTTTCAATAGTTCATCGCAAATATACGATTAACAAGAAAACAAACAAAAAAATAGTACGAGTTACCGCACAGAGTGACGATTCTGAAAGGCAACTCTCTCACGACTCTTTTGAAGTAAAAAAACTTTGATCTGTATTAAGGTGGCACATCTTGATACAGAAAATGAATTAAAGTGGTAGATTTACTGACAGAAAGGATAAAAAACCGGATCAAGGAGGGAGAAAATGTTTAACCGACGTGCCGTAGAAGAGATACAATCATGGTATAACCAGAGCAGGCGCAAACCGCTGGTCATAGAGATCTTGAACCCCTCTTCAAAAACTACAAGGTCGAAGAGCTGCTTTTTGCTTTTTCACTGATAAGCGGTGAACCGATCAGTAAAGAGAGCAAAGCAATCCTTTTTTTGGATGAAGCACCGCCAGTTAAACCAGGCTCTTGAACGATTTCTTTAAGCGCGGCTCTTCTACCGTGTACTGCACTCCGGCGCAGAGACCATACCCCTCGGCGGCGACACAAAAATCAGAATCAGCAAATTTTTGTTCATCGATATCGGACTGCTGCTGGCGGCACAGGGAGTTCCGGCACAAAGCATCATGGGTTCACCCCTGGAGTTGGCTAATCGCGGCATCATCGCCGAACAATTTGCAGGCCAGCAACTGCTCGCAGCAAAACCTTCCTACATCAACCCGACACTCTACTACTGGCAACCCCCGAAATCGGAAGGGCAGGCAGAGAACGATTTTCTTTACGAAAGCGAAACCCGGGTCTACCCGATAGAGGTGAAATCAGGTACAAGCGGCACCATAAAGTCGCTCCACGCCTATATGACAAAAAAACAATCTACCGAAGGCATCAGAATCAGTTCCGCAAAACCCTCCCTTCACGAACTGACCGCAAAGATGAACCGGCAGGAAAAAGCGTTCCAGTTGATCAACCTCCCCTTTTACATGATCAACCAGATTGAGCGGATTGTTCATGAGAGATGAGGGCTCGCGCCCGAATTTTGAACCTGAAATACCAATTAACAAAAGAGACTCCTTGCGCCTTCATGCCAAAATAGAAAGAGCCTCCCTCTCTCTGAATTTTCAGAAATGAAATTAAGCGTTATATTCACTAAAACATAACGGGCAGAGAGAAAACGACAGGAATGCCCGGCGCAAGACCCCGCCATAAAACAACCTTTATGTAACAAAAGAAGCTGCGAAAAGAGCCGATAAATTAAATTATTAAGGATTTAATATTAATTTCCCTAAATTTTTTACTATTATCAGCAAGTAACCAGAAATAATAAAGATTCGGCAAGGAGGACGTGCCTGACCAGCCTCAGGGAGAAATTCCTGCGATCAGGTGACAGATTCAGGATTATGGCAGCAACACAAGCCTTTTTTTTAGCAGCGGAATAGAGACAATGTTATAACGATCAAACAGCGCACTCATGCTTTATCAACTTCCCGACAGTGATATTGAAAAATTTATTGACGAGGATATGCCATACGGTGATTTGACGACCTTGCTGCTCGGCATCGGCGCCCTGCCAGGGAAGATCACCTTTACAAGCCGTGAACAAACAACACTCTGCTGCACGGAGGAGGCGGCGCGCGTGCTTGAACGATGCGGTGCCAGCGTTGACTTTTTGCTGCAAAGCGGTACCACGGTTGAAGCGGGCATGACCATCCTCTCGGCCAGCGGCTCTGCAAGCAGCATGCACGCAGGATGGAAAGTTGCCTTGAATCTGCTCGAGTACGCCTCAGGTATTGCTACAAGGACGCACAAGATTGTGAAGCAGGTCAAAGAGGTTAATGCATCCATCACGGTTGTCACAACCCGTAAGTCGTTTCCGGGAACAAAAAAGGTTGCCATCAAGGCTATCATGGCTGGCGGTGCGCTCCCCCACCGCCTCGGCTTGTCGGAATCGGTGCTTGTTTTCCGGCAGCATACCGCTTTCTGCGGCGGGCTTGACCATTTTCTTACAACCGTAACCGAGCTGAAAGCGCAAGCACAGGAACAAAAAATCATTGTTGAGGCCGACAGCGCGGAAGAGGCGCTTGCCATTGCTGCTTCTGGGGTTGATGTGGTTCAGCTTGACAAGCTTCTGCCTGAGGCACTCTCACTGCTGGTTCAGCAATTGCGGAAAGAGGCGCCTGGAGTCAAAATTTCAACCGCAGGAGGCATTAACGCACAAAATGCCTCAGCTTATGCTGAAGCCGGAGTTGACATGCTTGTACTCTCGTCGGTCTATTTCGGCAAGCCTTCGGATATCGCGGTTTCAATTTCTGCATTACCATCATAAAACAATCCATAGCAATGATACAAACAATGAAACGCATCACCCTCCTCTGTTTTGTATTCTTCACCATGGCACTCCCGGCAATGGCCAGTGAGCTGAACCTCTCTGTTGCTGCAAGCCTGAAAGAGGTGATCAATGAGCTGAGCGTGAGGTACACTGCAAAACATCCTGCGACGGTTTTTATTAAAAATTTTGGCCCATCGGGAACGCTGGCCGGTCAGATTGAAAACGGCGCACCGGCTGACCTGTTTATTGCTGCAAACAACCAGTGGATGGAGTATCTGAAAGAGAAAAATCTTGTTGACGGCGCCAACGTAAAGATGTTTGCCTGGAACTCACTGGTTTTTGCCGGAACAACGACAAAAAAGGTTGCATCGATGAACGACCTGCTGAAACTCGACAAGATTGCCATTGGCAGCCCCAAGAGTGTCCCCGCAGGTGAGTATGCCATGGCTGCCATGACAAAAGCAGGAATTGCCGAAAAACTTTCAGGCAAGCTGGTCATGGCCAAGGATGTCAGAGAGTGCCTTATGTATGCAGAACTTGGCGAAGTTGATGGTGGATTTGTTTACCGCACCGACGCCATGCTGGCACAAAAAGCAAAATTACTCTTTGTGGTACCGCAAAAACTCTATCCAAGGGTGACCTATCCGATGGCGTTGACCCTGAAAGCGGCACACAACGAAGAGACAAAAGCCTTCTATCTCTTTTTGCAGGGTGCCGAGGCAAAATCGGTACTTCTCAAGTACGGCTTTGTTTTGAAATAGGAACGATATACAGAACAGAAATGCCCCGAGGAGATTATGATACTGGTACCTGAAGACATTGCGGCCATAGGGCTCTCTCTGAAAGTGGCGCTTGCGGCAACTGCTCTGGCGCTGCCATTCGGCTTTGCTCTGGCCTGGCTGATTGTTTTTAAAAAATTCAGAGGGAAAATGGTGCTCGAAGTGCTTGTTAACCTCCCGCTCACGCTCCCTCCGGTGGTGATCGGTTTTTTCCTTCTGCTGCTGCTTGGCAAAAACGGCTGGATCGGAAAACTGCTTGATGCATCGGGAATACCGATCATTTTCACCTGGAAAGCGGCTGTGATTGCATCGGCGACCGTCGGCTTCCCCCTGCTTGTACGATCAATCCGACTTGGTATGGAGTCCATTGACCAACAGCTTATTGAGGCATCCCGAAGCCTTGGTGCGGCATGGTACGATACCCTTGCAACCATTATTCTCCCGCTCTCTATGCGGGGCATAATGGCTGGTTCGTCGCTGATGTTTGCCCGAAGCCTCGGTGAATTTGGCGCAACCATCATTGTTGCTGGCAATATTCCAGGTCTGACGCAAACCATTCCGCTGGCTATCTACGATTATGCCAGTTCACCCTCAAGTGTCACCATGGCACTCTCGCTCTGCCTGGTCTCCGTTCTGATTTCGGTCGTTGTTCTTGTCGTTCATGAACTGCTCAGCAAAAAACTTGATCGAAGGAGCGCATTGTGAACCTGCGAATTGCTGTTGAAAAAAAACAGGGCAACTTCCTCCTGCAGGTGAAAGCGGAGGTTTCGGGTGAGCGGATCGGGATTTTCGGCAAGTCCGGAAGCGGGAAATCAACACTCGTGCATCTCATTTCGGGACTTCTTCCGCCGGAAAAGGGGGAGATTTTTCTCGATGACGAGTGCCTCTTCAGCACCGCGAAAGGGGTAAATCTCTCCCCTGAACGCCGTCGTATTGCCATTGTTTTTCAGCAGGCAATGCTTTTTCCGCATCTCTCCGTCAAAGCCAATTTGCTCTACGGCTACAGGCGATGCCGCATTGAAAACCGCCGAATCAAGCCTGAAGCGCTCATTGATCTGCTTCAACTGCAACCACTTTTGCTGCGAGGCGTAGCAAATCTTTCCGGCGGTGAAAAACAGCGCGTCGCCCTCGGCAGGGCGGTACTTGCAAACCCGCGTCTCCTGCTTATGGATGAGCCACTCTCCGCTCTTGATGATACCCTGCGGTTCCAGATTATTCCCTATCTGAAAAGCGTCAGCGAAGAGTTCGGCATACCCTACCTGTTTATTTCACACTCAATCCTTGAGATGCAACTGATGGTTGACCGGATTGTTGTGCTTAAGGAGGGGCGCATGGCTGAAACAACAACTCCTGACCAACTGGCACGAAACAGTATGGCACAAAGTCCGAAAGGCTATCTCAACCTTCTCCATCTTGCCAATCCGCTTCAGGATAACGGTTTATATGCTTACCCCTGGGGTCACAATACCCTTCTGATTTCAGATGGAGAACCAACGAAACAATCGCTGTTTGAACTCTCGTCACGCGAGATCATCCTTTTCAAAAAGCATCCTGAAGCCATCAGTGCACGAAACTTGCTGGAATGCAGGGTTTCTGAGATGTTTGATTCTGACGCCAGAGTCGGCGTAGTACTTTTGGTCAATGGTGAAAAACTTGTTGCTGAAATTGTCCACTCAGCCGCAGAGGAGCTGAAAATCAGTGTGGGCTCTACCCTTTTTGCAGCAATCAAGGCCTCCTCATTCAGAAAACTTGGTTGATCTGGCCAAAAAAAATCCTTTTACCTGCAAAAAAGAGTCTCCAAAATGAGAGCGGGGTTGATGGTCTTTTGATGCAGCGATGGCTCCAATCAACTTTTTAGCATCTCTTCATGTTCTACGTAACAGTCAGTAAAACATTAAACCGGGCAAAACGATGACTGCAACAGGTAAAAAAGTATGCTTCATGACGGGCGCATCAGGTGTACTTGGCAGTGAAATTGCGCTTGCTGTGGCTGGGCATGGTTATACCATTTTTTTTACCTGGCACTCTTCGGAAGAAAGGGCTGCCGCTACACTCGAAAAAATCCGCTGGATAAGCCCTGAATCGCAGATGGTTCAGTGTAATGTTGCAAAAACCAGCGATATTGCTGGCGCGTTTGCAGCATTCCGTCAACAGTTTGAACGGCTTGACCTCGTTATCACCAGCGCTTCAAATTTTTTCAGCACTCCCCTTCCTGATGTGACTGAAAGGGAGTGGGACAGTCTGGTCGACACCAATCTGAAGGGCACCTTTTTTACCATGCAGGAGGCAGCCAGCATCATGCAGAAACAGTCATTCGTATCGCGCATTATTACCATGAGCGATATTTCTGCCGATCTGGTCTGGCGAAATTTTGCACCGTACAGCGTCTCGAAAGCGGGCATTCAGCACCTGACAAGAATCTTTGCCAAAGAGTTTGCGCCGACGATTCTTGTGAACTCTGTCGCTCCGGGAACGGTCACATTGAATAACAAAAAGAAAATGGAGCCGCAGGAGGAGATGGTAAAAAAAATAGCGCTCCAGCGCCTTGGTGACCCGCTTGATATTATCAAAACCATCCTCTTTCTTCTTGAAAGTGATTATATCACTGGTCAGGTAATCAATGTGGAGGGAGGACGACTTCTGCGGTAAGAGTGCCATGCAAAGACCATATTGTTTTTATATATTGCACCCATACTATTTCGGGTCAGCGATCGCGCAGGACAAACGCATAACACAGGGTTTTCACTTTTATGGAACAGGAAGTCAAGGTTACCATTCATCACGGTGAAGCGGCAAACAGTGCAGAGGAACCACAGCAACAGGCCGACATTCCGCAACAGCTCAAGGAACTGGGTGAACTCCTCTCGGATTTATTATCTTCCTTCAGGAAAAGTGAGTCCTATGAGTTGATTCTGGAGAATACCGAAAAAACAAGGCAGTATATTATAAAAAATCCGGCACGTTCGATGCTTGTTTCTCTTGGTACAGGCCTCTTGTTCGGACTGTTCATAAAAAGAGGACGATAACGGGTATTGACCATTCGGGAAAACATGATGAACCGTCAGGCAAAAAAGGAGCAGGGTTCAACCTCTTCCAAAAAAACGGGTACCGGCATTACGGATCTCCTTGATGAAACTGCCGACTCTCTCTACGGTGACGTGGTTGCAATTATTGAGGCAAAGATTGAACTGCTCAAAATTGAGATAGCAGAGAAGGTTTCGATTGTTGCCACCGTTGCCATTCTTGGTATGCTGCTTATTGTCGGGGTGGCCTATCTTGTCACAACTTTTGCTCTGCTGGCAGGCGAATTTCTGGGTCATCCTTTTCTCGGCTATCTCTTTGTCAGCATGCTTTTTCTCTTATCCTTTCTGTTTTTTACCAGATTCAAGCCGTTACTTTTGAAAAACCTGATTCAGAACATTCTTTTATCGCTCCATGACAACAACAAATGAGCCTTTGGCTGGCATTCAGGCACGCATCAACGAGTTGCAAAACACTATTGCTCAGAGAGAGGCACAGATCAAGGCAAGAACCCAAAAACTGAAAGAGGAGATTGAGGCTGAGCTTTCGCCGGTGAAATTTGTCAAAAAACACCCCTTTCCCGCCGCAGCACTTATTTTTACTGCCGGCCTGCTGCTTGGCAGAAGCATGAAGCGCCCCAAAAACACCTCCCTTCCGGTCAGGCAAGAGGCTTGCGCTCCAGCGGAATGCTCCCCGTCGCGCAGCGAAAGTGCGCTCTCGGTCATCGGACTTGAAGTGCTCCGCGCAGCAAAGGAGCTTGGATTTGCCTCTCTTAGGCGATATATCGAAAAAAAAATCTCATAGCAGTGTCTACTCACTTCTCTGCCCGGGCAAAATAGCCAGGCAACAGTCGGACATTTTTAGCAGAAATACCGTACCTTGCTCCACGACAGGCGAACATACCCTGAAAAGATGCAGGGCTGCTCCAAAATCTCAACCCGTGTAATGCCCCAGGTATTACTTCCCCATTATGACAAGCAAACAAAAACTTCCAGCGGTGCAGAACAAAGAGCATTTTTATGTCAACAGAAATGCCAGAGAGCTTTTCGGTTTAACTGACCCGGACTTCCTCTCGTTACCATCTTCCGGCAAGGAAAGTGTCGAAGCCTCGGAGCGGCAGAGTGCCGTCATCAACGATTTTCTGAAAAAGCGGAAGGGTGACGATGCAAAACCGATACTGCCAGCGCAGTTTCACGGCATGAAACTGCTGCACGCACTTTTTCACTCTCTCATGGCAAAAGCAATCGCGTTACGGCAACCAGACTTTCTTGACCGAGTCTACGTAACGCTGACCGAAGAGCTTTCTCCGAAGCAGTCGAAAGAGTACCTCTCCCGGTTTATCACCACCTTTCCTACGCAGAAAATCTTCGCCGGAGCAGAAACCGCTGCCAACTGGCTGAAGCAGCAGGAGAACAAAAGGGAGCTCCTTGAGGAGGCTTTCCTTGTCTGGGTCAATAACCAGAATCCTGCTCTGGAGCAGTTTTCCGATCTTTTGACCGATGAGAAACTGCTCCGGGAAGCTGCCTACCAGAAGCTGATTATGACCATGCGGAGCTCAATGCAGGCGATGGGGCCGGTTGGGTTGGGCGACATTGACCTTGCCGAACTGCTTATCAAGCCAATGCGACATGCGCCATCCTCAATCCTTGAGCAGCTCCGCTATATCCGCATGAACTGGGGAGGGTTGCTTGAAGAGTCGCCCTTATGGGCATTGATGGGCGATGCCATTAATTTTATTGAGGATGAAGACAAGTACCTCTTTTTTGAGCGCATGACACAGGAACATGCTCTCCGCAAGGATGGCCATGAGTTTGACAAAGAGGCCCACGTGCCCGAGTACAGCGCTCCGGACGACGCCAATGCCCCGGCGAATTACTCTCTGGATTCATCATGGATGCCGGAAGTGGTCATGCTGGCCAAGAGTACATACGTCTGGCTCGATCAGCTCAGTAAACTCTATCGACGGCCGGTTACACGGCTGCAGGATATTCCTGATGCTGAGCTTGACCTTATTGCTGAGCGGGGTTTTACGGCATTATGGCTGATAGGGCTCTGGCAACGAAGCCATGCTTCTCAGAAGATCAAGCAACTGCATGGCAATCCTGAAGCAAAAGCATCCGCTTATGCTCTTGAAAAATATGAGATTTCCAGCGATATCGGTGGTCATGAAGGCTATGAGAACCTCCAGCAGAGGACCAGGCAGCGTGGCATCCGCCTTGCCAGCGACATGGTGCCCAACCACACCGCAATGGATTCAGAGCTGGTACGAAACAATCCTGACTGGTTTCTCTCTTCCGAAAGCGCCCCCTATTACAACTACTCCTATAACGGGCTAAACCTCAGTAGTGATTCCCGTTACGGCATTTACCTTGAAGATGGCTACTGGAACCGATCCGATGCGGCGGTCACCTTCAAGCGGGTTGATTACCTGACTGGCGATACGCGCTACATCTATCATGGCAATGACGGCACCATCATGCCGTGGAACGATACTGCGCAGCTCAATTTTCTCAGCGCGGAAGTACGCGAAGGGGTAATTCAGCAGATTCTGCATGTTGCACGAATGTTCCCCATCATTCGTTTCGATGCCGCAATGGTGCTGGCAAAACGGCACATCCAGCGCCTCTGGTTTCCGCTTCATGGCCACAGCGCCGCTATACCATCGCGCTCAGCCTGTGCCATGAGCATGACTGAATTTGATGCGGCCATACCCGAAGAGTTCTGGCGCGAGGTTGTTGACCGCATTCAGCTTGAAGTACCCGATACCCTGCTGCTTGCTGAAGCTTTCTGGATGCTTGAAGGCTATTTTGTCCGTACGCTTGGTATGCACCGGGTCTATAACAGTGCCTTCATGCACATGCTCAAAAAAGAGGATAATGCCGATTATCGCCAACTGATCAAAAACACCCTCGAATTTGATCCGGAAATTCTCAAGCGCTATGTCAACTTCATGAACAACCCCGATGAAGATACTGCCATTGCGCAGTTTGGTCGGGGTGATAAATATTTCGGGGTCTGCATGATGATGATGACCATGCCCGGATTGCCGATGTTCGGCCACGGACAGGTTGAAGGCTTTACCGAAAAATATGGCATGGAGTATGCCAAAGCCTATTACGATGAGCAACCCGACGAGCACCTCGTCTGGCGACACTACCATGAGATCTTTCCTATCATGAAAAAACGTCCGCTCTTTGCTGAGGTATGCAACTTTTTTCTCTATGATCTCTATGCTCCAGAGGGAGCGGTGAACGAGAATGTGTTTGCCTATTCTAACCGGCTCGGCCTGGAGAGAGCCCTTGTCGTCTTCAACAACAGCTTTGAGCAGACTACCGGCTGGATTAAAACATCGGTAGGCTACCGCCAGCATGACGAAATCAGGCAAAGCTCACTCTCGGAGGGACTGAGTATCAGCCGCGATGAAAGGAGCTTTGTTATTTTCAAAGATCATGCCAGTGGCATGGAGTTTATCCGCTCGTGCCGCGAAATTGCCGACAATGGGCTCCTTGTTGCGCTCGACGGCTACAAGTATAACGTATTCCTTGACTTCAGGGAGGTGCAGCCCTCAAAACTCAGACCTTACGATCGACTTTCGGCAGAACTCAACGGGCGCGGAACAGTGTCGATAGAGCGTGCCGCACTCATTATGAGCCTGTCACCACTGCACCACACCGTGACTGCGGCTCTTGCGTCCGGACTGCTCTCCACGAAAAAAAAAGAGAGTCAGAAAAAGAAGAATATTCAGGAATTTGAAAAAGCAGTTACCACGCTGCTCGACAGGGTTGCTGTGCAATTCAGTGAACTTATGGAACACCCGCTTGCTGTGCCTGTTAACCTTGCGTCACAAGCGGCCAAGCTTTACGGCGAAGCACTCTGCTTTCCGGCTTTTCTGAAAAAAGAGCCCAATGCCCGAAAACTTCAGGCCGCTCTTGGCCTCAGCAAAGAGGGAGCAGAGTACCAGGCAATTGTATGGCAGTGGATTTTGCTTGATACGCTTCAGCAAATGACTGCATCTGCCGGAGAACTCCACTCAAACCTTATTGACGACTGGCTGATGGTTGACGCGCTCGAAACATTCTATCAGGCATCGCCAATGATCGGCATTCCGGGCGAACACCTGCCCGACCTGCTGGTCTGCATGATTACTCCAAAGCCTGCACCTGTAACGGATGAAACATTGGATGCTCGCTTGCTCACTCTTGTAAAAACGCTCTCTGCACGCAACCACCCGCATCTGAGTCGTATGTTGCAATTTGATGACCGGCACCAGAAAAACTGGTTCCGTGAACACCGCTTCACTCTCCTTGTGACCTGGCTCGCTTTACAGGAGCTTTTGCAAAAACCACAAACCCCGAAAAAACTGACCGCAGTTATCGGCGAATGGGTAACTGCATCAGAAAAACTTGACATGCAGGCTTTTCTGTCTGGATATGAGATGGGAGAGTTGTTACGGGAAAGAAAGTAAACGGCTCAATTTTTCCATGAATAAAAAAACAAAAGCCCGGCTGATCCGGGCTTTTGTTTTGAAGAAAGCAAGTGTTCATCTACCAGCCGTACTCTGCAAAAACACGATAGGTGTTGATAACCAGACCCGCAAGATAGAGAAGACCTATGATGGTAAATATTGGACTTTTCTGCTCTTGTGAAGCGCGACGGTCAAGAAAGGGGACGAAGAACCAGAAACCAGCACCCAGAGTAATAACGAAGATCGCGATAAGCTCGCCATTTGGGAAGCTGAAATCTTTAAGCATGAGGAACTGTGCCCAAAAATACCATTCCGGCTTGATACCCATAGGCGCAGGAGCAAGAGGATTGGCTTCAATTCCTATTGGCCCAGGGAAAAACACGGCAAGATAGAGTATAAGGCCAAAACCAATCAGCCAGCCGATGGCGTCCTTTGCAAGGAAAGTGGGGAAAAACTTCTCATATCCCTTGATGCGTCCGGTCTCTTTATAGCCGATTGGCGCTGAGGTACCAAGAATCTGCACAAGCAGAAGATGGGCTGAAAGAAGCAACAAGAGAAGACCTGGCAGCAGTACAACGTGCACGGAGAACATACGGGTAAGCGTTTCACCAGTCACCTCTTCACCACCGCGAAGAATGTTGACGATAAAAGCACCCCCTGGCGCAACTTTGGGTACTTCAGTCCCAACCTGGGTTGCAAAAAATGCAATCTCGTTCCAGGGAAGAAGATAGCCTGTAAATCCAAACCCAAGAGTGAGTACAAAAAGCACCGAACCAGTCAACCACATCAGCTCACGTGGTTTACGGTAAGACTTCATGAAAAAGGAGCTGAACATGTGCACAAAAACCATCAGTACCATGAGGTTCGCTGACCATGCATGGACCTGGCGCACAAGCCAGCCAAAAGAGACCTCTTTCTGGAGAAAGACAAATGAGGCAAAGGCATCAGCAGTTGTTGGTTTGTAATACTGCATCAGCAGCAGCCCTGTAACGATCTGCACCATGAAAAAAAAGAGGCCAAGACCGCCAAAATAGTACCAGAATGAGAGGCGGTGTTTTGGAACTTCCTTTTTCTTCAGATAATCGATTACCGGTATAACGACAGCAAAGCGCTCCTGAAACCAGGCGCCAACTTGAGTGACTCGGGAATCCTTGTACGGATTCGGGTCGGCACGCTCTACCGGGGGTTTATAGACACCGCCTTTGGTCACGACGGGATTTTGCTTGGCCGGAGCACTTCCAGCCACAGCGTTCTGATTGTTTTCAGCCATCTTTCCTGACTCCCTTGGTTTTCAAGAATTAAAGGTTAAGCTTTTGCAATAATGAGATCTTCCCCTTCAACCCTTGCTTTAAAGGAGGGCAAAGGTAAAAGGCTGAGGACCGGAGATAATCTCTCCTGTCTGTTTGTATTTTGCTCCATGACAGGGGCAAGAGATAAGGTTCTGGGCATTATCCCAATGCACAAGACAGCCGAGGTGCGTACAAACTGCACTGCATGCCGTGAGCTGACCGTTATCGTTGATGACGATCACCTTGTCTTTGTTGAACTGGAAAATTTTTCCGCTGTTTTCAGGAACGTCGGAGGCTTTTCCGACAACCTGCTCATTGAGGTTTGAAAACTGTTTGACGGGTGGGACAATATATTTAATCACCGGATAAATAGTCGATATGGCGACTGCTGCACCGATTCCCCCCACAATCTTGACAAGAAAACTGCGACGTTCAAAATCAACATCTTTCAACCCCTGAGCACGAGGCTTACCCTCGGAAACCGTGCCAGCGGAAGAGAGTGAAACACCATGTCCAAGTTCACCCAGTCTTGACGGGCTCTTGAAATTACCTTGTTGTGCCATTACAACCTGTCTCCTTTTTAAATCTATTGTTATAAAATCAAAAGGCATCTACCACTCATGCGCCACACAGAAGCCACTGCCACATACCCAGCGATGCACACCTGCACCACAGTAACTTTTACGCATAACATGCATTACAACTCGAACAGAATGTGAATTTATAATTTTTTCACCGATTATTCCAATCCAAAGAGCGCTTAAAACTATTATAACTCTTGTACATGATCGACGACTCTCCATCCCGCCAGACCCGGCTGCAGGTAAAAAAGCGCATAACCCTTGATTGCAAACGGGCGGGATTAAGAAATTCCGATATACCCCTGATTCCCTCAACGCTGCTACCCTCTCTCTGCAATGAGATTGCGGATGCAAACCTGAGATAAAACGGCCCTGCGTCGAGCACTCTTTCGTGATGAATTCTTAAGACGGTATCGTCATAGTGCAACTCAAGATCGCGGCTGTGCAGAGGAGAAAAAAGCCCTTTTTTGAAATTACTTTCATGAAATCGCAGGGTTTCATGAATGGTGACGGTTTCATGCAAGTTATCGTGCAGAACCAGGAGCGCAAGGGGTTTATAGTCGTTGTTTTTAAAAAAAACTACATAATAAACCAGATCGAACTCCCTTGAAAAAGCCCTGCCCCAGTACCAGCGTGAAATATACTCCTGCATGGGTACGGCGCCAAGGTTATGGTCATGATAGCCGTTCGCCTTGACAGGAATGGCGCGAAGCGCGCCACTTTTTTGCTCGGTAATGGTAATCGCTCCATCAACATCAGCCTTAGGGACACTCAAAAGCCACTGGTGAAGAGGAACCCTGCCGTTATTGTTCGTATCTTTTTTTTCAAAGCAAATCCTTCGCTGTACCTTGAACAACAGCGTTGCTTTCACCGCTTTGTATCGGGCGGGAAAGGAAAAATCGATATCGAGAGCGTACTCGTCCCTCAGTAGATCATGGGTAAAGAGGTTCTTTTCAAACCGGACTCCGAGACCGGAATGGCTGCTTTCAAAAAGCTCACGACCTCCCTCCTTGATGAAGTTTACGATCTCCCGACCGTTTTCATATAACTGGAAACTGAAGCCCGAGTAGCTGGCAGGATGAGGCGGGTTTGAAGTATGTTGTTTTTTCCACTTCTCATAATGACTCGTATAATAGGGAGAAAAAGGAAAACCGGAAAACCAGATAATCACAAGAGAGAGGCCGCTCTTTGCATCTTCTGCATCGAAATACCACCACTCATAAGCTCCCGGCTCCTGCATCTTGTGCCAGAGTTCCTGATCAAGCTTTGAGGTAATATTCATGCGGGCGGTTGGTGACGTTCAAACTCGGAACCATTACAGGCGTGCCTTGCTTGACAGAGGCTGAGGCAGGTAACGGTTGAGCGAAAGGAAAAAAAGAGGGAGAATGTATCCAGTAATCAGGGTAACACAAAGAAGTGCAACCCCTGAGTGGACAGAGAGGGAATCGAACCCACGACACAAGGATTTTCAGTCCTTTGCTCTACCAACTGAGCTATCTGTCCATCAAGAGGCAGAATATAGGAATAATTTTTTCACCTCAAAAGAAAAAAAACATAAGGAGTACACAAGTGTGCACTCCAGGCTTCTGCATGGCCTTGCTAAACCGAAACGTCAATACGTTCAATCCCTTTCAGAATGCGACGCAGTACCGTCTCCTTGCCAAGAACCTCAAGCAGATGATAGAGGCTCGGCCCGAAACTGACACCAGAAGCCACGAGCCTCAACGGGTGAATGAGAGCCGCCGCTTTAAGACCCTTTGGAGCAACAAACTCCTTGAGGCTTGCCTCAATATTCTCGGCACTGAACTCTTCAAGGGCGTAAAGAACATCAAGAAACTCACGAAGAAGGGCATTGGTATCAGCCATCCAGCGCTTTTTAACACCCTCCTCATCGTAAGAGTCGGGCTCAAAAAAGAAGTAGGAAGAGAATGTCACAAATTCATGCTCAAATCCAACACGCTCACGCATCAGCTCAATAACATTTTCAAGATAATCCTCACTGGTAATAACTTCCAGGGGCATCAGCGACTCCTTAAGCTCAAGCTCGGCCAGAAGAATCGGCCTTATGACCGCAACCAGATTCTCTTTGGGGCGGCTTTTGATATACTGTTTTTCAAGCCAGTTGAGTTTGTCAATATTGAAAACAGCACCGGCTTTACCAACCCGCTCGAGTGAAAACTTCTCAATCAGTTGCTCCATGCTGTAGACCTCCTGCTGGCTTCCCTCTCCTTCATTCCAGCCAAGCATGGCGACAAAATTGATGATTGCATCACTGCTATACCCCTTGCGGATGTAATCTTCGACGGCAACGTCGCCCTGGCGTTTGCTGAGTTTTGAACGATCAGCGTTCAGCAGAAGCGGCAGATGCGCAACCTTTGGAGGTTCCCACCCAAAAAATTCGTAGAGCAAAAGATGCTTGGGCATGGAGGAGAGCCACTCCTCTCCCCGGATGATATGGGTGAATTCCATCAAGTGGTCATCGATGACACTGGCAAAGTGATAGGTTGGAAAACCATCAGATTTCATCAACACCTGATCATCAATGGTTGCTGAATCAAATTCAACAGGGCCCCGGATAATATCTTCAAACCAGACTGAAACGTAATCGGGCACCTTCATGCGTATGACATAAGGAGAACCCTCATCAAGCTTTTTTCTTATGGCACCTGGAGGCATACAGCCACCCATCTCTTCAGGCAACCATTTTCTGTTGTATTTCGGCTGGAGCCCCTGTTTTATCTGAAGCTGGCGGTTTTCCTCAAGCTCCTCATGCGAGGAAAAACAGTAGTAGGCGTGCTGGTCATCAAGCAGTTGCTGACAATAGCCCGCATAGATATCAAGCCTCTCCGACTGGATATAAGGACCAAAATTTCCGCCTTTTTCAGGACTTTCATCAGCAACAATTCCTGCCCATTCAAGTGCCTTGATCAGATTCTGCTGCGCCCCCTCAACCTTCCGGGTTTGATCAGTGTCTTCAATTCTGATAATGAACTCTCCATGCATTTTTTTTGCAAACAGGTAATTGTACAGGGCCGTTCTTAGACCGCCGACATGTAAATATCCTGTAGGAGAAGGTGCAAACCTGGTTCTAACCCTTTGACCAACCATAATAAGCGTCGTACTGTTAATTGTTTTTTTTGACCGGCAACTCTGGCAAGAACAGTGAATTTAAAAAAAAGCTGCCTCTTTCAATCACAAGATAAAAGATTAACCCGAAACTCTTGAATTCCCGGGCTTAAAGGAGACAACTTTTAGGTCGACAAAAATTTTGTAAAAACACTTTTTGTTTTCGATTGTCGCTTTAATTTTAATTACTTTCAAGATAGTAAGTTACATTTTATATCATCACTCAGTCTGTTTTATGCCTGAAAATTTCGAAAAAAGGTCAAAAAAAGATGCTTCCCGAAATAAATTCAAACCGGTAAATGAGGAAGAGCGTAACCCGGGATGGATTCAGGGAAGAGGCGAAAATCCACAGGGAAAATTTCCCCGTCTTCTTCTTTTTTTGATGGGAGGGCTCCTGCTGCTCTTTATGTTTCAACGATTTTTTGCCAGCACCGACAACCCTGAAATCACGTATAACGAGTATAAATCCATTCTGTCGAAAGCTCTCGTCACCGAGGTGACGGTAAAAACTTTTGAGGATAAGTCGGCAATCCTGAACGGAAAACTTGGCGCGTCAACCCAACTGCAATTGGTCAACAAAACAAGCCTGCAGAGCGACCGCTTTGCGGTGCGAATTCCCTCGTTCAGCCTCGAACAGGCCGACATGTTGGCAGAGAAAGGCATCCGGCTCAAAATTGAGGAGGGAACAAGTGCTCTGAACACCTTTTTTATGCTCTTTGCCCCATGGATTATCTTCGGTGCCGTTTATTTTTTTCTGTTCAGGCGAATGGGCAACCAAAACGGGGCCCAATCAAAAAATATTTTCAGCTTCGGTAAAAGCCGGGCAAAGATGGTAAGTGAATTTGAGGTTAAAACCACCTTCAAGGATGTTGCTGGCGTTGATGAAGCTGTCGAAGAGTTGCAGGAAACGGTAGAGTTTCTCACAAATCCTGAAAAATTCCAGAAAATTGGCGGAAAAATTCCAAAAGGTGTTTTACTTCTCGGCCCCCCCGGCACAGGTAAAACCCTGCTTGCCAAAGCCATTGCAGGAGAGGCCAAGGTTCCCTTTTTCTCCCTTTCAGGAGCTGATTTTGTTGAAATGTTTGTCGGTGTCGGTGCTGCAAGGGTGCGGGATCTCTTTGAACAGGCAAAGAAGAATTCGCCCTGTATCGTTTTTATTGATGAAATTGACGCAGTCGGACGAAGCCGGGGTGCAGGACTTGGGGGCGGCCATGATGAGAGAGAGCAGACCCTGAACCAACTGCTTGTTGAAATGGATGGCTTTACAACCAACGAAAATGTAATTCTGATTGCTGCAACAAACCGCCCTGATGTGCTTGATACGGCGCTGCTGCGACCAGGACGCTTTGACCGCCAGATCACCATCGACAAACCCGATATCCGTGGACGTGAGGCTATTCTGAAAATCCATACCAGAAACACACCACTTGACGAAAATGTCGATATTAACGTTCTTGCAAAAAGCTCCCCGGGATTTTCGGGCGCCGACCTGGCTAATCTTGTCAATGAAGCGGCACTGCTCGCGGCTCGCACCGATCAGACACTTATTACAGCCAACAATTTCGAGGCTGCTCGCGACAAGATATTGATGGGTCCTGAAAGAAAAAGCATGTTTATTTCCGATGAACAGAAAAAACTCACAGCCTATCACGAAGCGGGTCATGTGCTGGTTTCAATCCATACAAAAGGATCAGATCCGATCCACAAGGTGACCATCATTCCAAGAGGACGGAGTCTGGGGCTTACCGCCTACCTGCCGCTTGAGGATCGCTATACCCATAACAAGCAGTATCTGCTTGCCATGATTACCTACGCATTAGGTGGCCGGGTGGCCGAAGAGCTTGTTTTTAATGAATGCAGTACAGGCGCAGCCAACGATATTGAAAAGGCTACCGATCTGGCCCGCCGGATGGTACGGCAATGGGGTATGAGTGAAACGCTCGGCCCGATCAACTATGGCGACAGCCACAAGGAGGTTTTTCTTGGAAAGGATTACTCCCATATTCGGGAGTACAGTGAGGAGACGGCCCTTCAGATTGACGTCGAGGTTCGTAATATTATTATGGCATGCATGGAAAATGCAAAAAATATCCTCCGGGAAAAAAGCGCTGTTTTGCAACGGCTTGCCGAGATCCTTATAGAAAGGGAATCACTCAACGCAACGGAGATCGCAGAGATTACAGGGAATGGTCAGACAACTTCAAGCGCTGCAACACAATAAAAAGGAGCAACAGCATGAATCCCATGCAACTCATTGGCTTGCTTACTGTCGGTGTTGCCGCTGGCCTCCTGTCAGGAATGTTCGGTGTTGGCGGAGGTATCATTATTGTTCCGGCCCTTGTACTGCTCTTCGGTATGACGCAGCAGGGTGCCATTGCAACGTCACTGATGGCACTGCTTCTGCCGGTTGGTATACTTGGTGTAATGGAGTATTATCGCGATGGAAAAATTTCAGGAGAGAACATCTGGATCGGTCTTGTCATTGCCGCAGGACTTTTTGCAGGGGCCTCGTTCGGGGCAAAAATCGCAATACATCTTTCAGGTGAAATGCTGCGTAAAGCTTTCGCCGTTTTTATGGGAATTGTTGCTCTTCATCTTTGGTTCAAATAAGTACCTACTTCATAACAACCCAAGCCATCTTTTACCATGGGAAAAACAACCACAAAGGCTGATCTTGTCAACGTTATCGCTCACAGAACGGGCCTGACGAAAAATGAAACGGAATCGGTTGTTGACTGCCTTTTTGAAAGCATCATCGATTCACTGAAAACCGGAAAACGGATTGAGATCAGGGGATTTGGCTCATTCAATATCCGTCATAAAAATTTTCGCCAGGCGAGAAACCCGCGAACAGGCGAAAAAGTGACGGTTGAGCCTAAAAACGTTCCGACTTTCAAAATTTCGAAAGAGTTCAAACATGCCGTGAGTGAGAGTCTGAAAGTCGATAGCGAATAGATTCCCGACGGAACAAGTAGGGGGTTACTGCAAGAACTGAACGGCAGCCGGAGCTGCCGTTTGGCTCTTTTTTGCTCTCACTCTCCCTCAAAGTCAGTCAGAGAGTGGACACGGTATCCCTTTTCAAGCAGCTTTCTTTCGCCCCCTATATCGGGCAGGTTGACAATGAACGCCATCTCGGCGACTATCCCTCCAACCTTCTCAATCAGGGCTGCTGCTGCGAGAGCCGTTCCTCCGGTAGCAAGCAGATCATCAACAAGAAGTACCCTCTGACCTGCGACAAGCGCATCTACATGGATCTCGATCTTGTCACTCCCATACTCAAGCTGGTACTCCTGCGAAACAACCTCAGCAGGCAGTTTTCCTGGCTTTCTGACAGGAACAAACCCTTTGCCAAGTGTATAGGAGAGTGCGCCGCCGATAATAAATCCCCTTGCCTCAATACCGACAATAACATCAAAATCCATTCCATCCTGCAGGTAATGCTGCGTCAAACTGTCAATCACCAGCCTGAAGCCGACAGGATCCTTGATAAGTGTGGTAATATCACGAAAGAGAATCCCTTTTTTCGGATAATCGGGAATCGAACGGATACGGGATTTAATGGGCATGGATAAGAATGATTACGTTGATAAAAAAGAGAGAACCGAACCCCAGGGAACTCAAGATAGCACTCTCCCTTTTAAATTCAAATCCTTGTCCAGAGAGTCAATCAAGACCGGCAACTCACTTCCCTCAAGGGCTTCTTGCTGCCGACTGTCGGCGCACTCAACCACAACTCTGAGATAGTTGCGCGTGTAGCCACTGCATTGCAGAGCCCCCTCTCCTGCGGGCTTTGAACGCTCAAAAAGCACCATAAACTTTTTACCGAGAAAACGAGCCTTAAAACTGGCTTCAAGTCGCCCTCCAAGTTGAGACAGTTCGCTGTAGCGCCGTGCAATCTCTGCGGATTCAACCGGCTTGCGCTCCCCGGTTGCAACCTGACGGGCAAGCGAGGTTCCCGGTCGGATTGAGCAACTGAACAGATGAAGAGAGGCAAGAGGAAGTTCCTCAAGAAAACGGTACATAAGAAGAAAATCCTCCTCTGTTTCGCCAGGATAGCCAACAATCACATCAGCTCCGATGGCACACTCCGCAATGCGCTCTACGGACTGCATCACCCTGTCGCGGTAGAGAGCGGCAGTATAACGGCGGCGCATGGCCCGGAGGATCCTGTCAGAGCCGCTTTGAAGGGGAATATGAAAATGGGGTACAATTTTTTTTGATTTCGCAACCAGCGAAATCAACTCATTATCAACAATATCCGGCTCTATGGAACTGATACGGATACGACTGACATTGACCTCTTCAAGCATGCGTAACAGATCACACAGTTTGAGACCGCCTGAGCGATAATCGCCTGTATTGACACCGGTAAGCACAATTTCCCGGTAACCCGACAATGCAAGAAGATGAGCACGCTCAACAATACCGGTTGCAGGCAATGAGCGCGAAGGGCCTCTGAAAAGAGGAATCGCACAATAAGAACACCCATAATCACAGCCATCCTGTATTTTTAAAAACGCACGGGTTCTGTCCACACTCTCTGCTGCATCAAGTGAATAGCCCGGATAAATCTCTTTCAACCGCGATACCGGAGAAACCTTGACAACGGGAAACTGTTTCGTGCCGAAAGTGATTTCGTTATACGATTGTATAGCAAATTTATCATTGCTGCCAAAAATGGCGTCTATTCCATTGATTGCTGCAAGTGCCTCTGGATTGAACTGGGAATAACAGCCAATAACTGCAATGCGACTGGCAGGATTTTTTTTTATAATCCCCCTTATTTTCTGACGGCATTTCTGTTCAGCCTGTTGCGTCACTGCACAGGTATGAACCAGAATAAGATCAGCCCCCTCTTCAATCGTCGACAACGACCATCCCTCGCTGCGTAAATCATCAAGAATTGCAGAGGTTTCAGCGTAATTCAATTTACATCCAAGAGTTACGGCTGCAACTCTTTTTTTTGTATACTTTTCCATATTGCTGTTTTTTTCAGTCATCGGCAAAGAGGAAACGCGTCACTCGAATCTGCCGGAATAACCCAAACTTCTCCTGTTCCGAAAAAAATTCATCGCCAATCCAACCATAATCAGGTTTCCGAGCAGCGAAGAACCTCCATAAGAGACAAACGGCAGTGGAACACCAATAACGGGCACAATGCCAAGTGCCATACCGATATTGATAAAAACATGAATAAAAAGCAGTGAAACATATCCTGAAAGTGTCAGTTCGACAAACTTGTTGTTGATCGAAAAAATCGCCCAGATTATACGGAGAATCAGGGTAAGATAGAGCGCAATCAAGAGAGCTGCTCCCAAAAAGCCCAGTTCTTCAGCAATAACACAAAAAATAAAATCCGTCCACTGAGCAGGAATAAAACACAATTGCGTCTGAGTTCCCTTCAAAAAACCCTGCCCGAAAAAGCCCCCCGAACTTATCGCTATTTTAGCCTGAAGAGCATTATATCCCGCTCCCCGAGGATCTGACATGGGATCAATAAATGTCTGAATCCTTTTTATCTGATGAGGCTTGAGAATTTCACTTGCAAAACGGTGAGTAAAAAGGCTGGCAGCAAGAGCTGAACCGATAACAAAAAGTTGATGAAACCTGAATTTCTTGTGATGGAAGAAGAGCACTCCCATGAAAAGCAGCGCAAGACCAATGATGAGATAGATATTAAAAAAACCAGACACAACAATAACAACAGGAAAAACAATCAGCATAAGAACATAGATGTCAAAACCAGCCATAACCAGCATGGTTGCAATCAATGGAAGAAAGGTAAGCATAGTACCCATATCCGGTTGCAGCATGATAAGCAGCACAGGAGCGAAGGAAATAGCCAGTGCAATAAGCAGATACTTAGTTGAAGTAATATCAGCTTCGTCATCGGAAAAAAATCGTGCCAGCGCAATAATAGTGGCGATCTTGGCTATTTCAGAAGGCTGAAAACTGAGACCCCCGATTTTCATCCAGCTTGTCTGTCCTGCTATTTTTTTACCAAATATCAAAACCGCCACAAGAAGAAGAATTCCAATGGCATAAAAAATGTAAGCGTTATCCTTGACAAAACGGACATCATTCGAGTAAAGAAACCCCAAGACAAGGACACCAAACAACGCCCATGCCGACTGACGAAAAAAGAGCGACGTATCGCCAGTACCGTTGGTTGCACTATAGATAGCCATCAGTCCAAAAACAAGAAGTCCCGCAGTCGGAACCAAAAGCCACGGATCAATTCTGGATTGTTTTTCCATTCGAGTCTTGAGTTACCCTTTTTTCATTATCATGAGTGAGCTTAATTTAGTATAGTTGACATTGCATCGTCTATCAACAGACTGAATCTTTTATAAAAAAGTTCCATGGCCCCCTCCCCTTTTTCATGCGGTTTCGCGATTATTATTGGACCGCCCAATGCTGGCAAGTCAACCCTTCTCAACGAGCTGCTCGACTACAAGCTCTCTATTGTAACACATAAGCCGCAAACTACGAGAAAAAAAATTACCGGCATCTACCACAACGACAAGTGCCAGATTATTTTTCTTGATACGCCCGGCATCATGAAGCCGCAGCAGAAGCTTCATGAATCAATGCTCGGAGTCATCCGCGATACCCTCAAGGATGCCGACGTCGTTATTGCACTCCTCCCCTTTTCAGGCAAAAAAGATTTTTTTGACCGCCCCTTCGCCGAGGAACTCTTCAGTGAATGGCTGAAACCGACAGGAAAACCGGTTATTGCGGTGCTCAACAAATGCGACCTTGTGACCGCAGAGCGTCAACAACAAGCGGAAGAGTTTGTCAGGAACACCTGGAACCCGGCGGCTGTTCTCTCCGTTTCAGCACTGAAAGCGAGCAACCTCCCCCAGCTCATCGACACCATCCGGCCCTGTCTTCCTCTCACCTATCCACTCTATCCCGAAGATACACTCAGTACGGCTCCGGAACGCTTTTTTGTGAGTGAAATCATACGAGAAAAAATATTTCTGCTCTACGGCCGTGAAGTGCCCTACTCTACCGAAGTGGTCATTGACGAGTTTAAGGAGCAGCACGAAAACGATCCGACAAGAAAAGATCTTATCCGTTGCTCGGTAATTGTTGAACGTGATACCCAGAAACAGATCCTGATTGGGAGCAAGGGAGCCGCCCTCAAAAAACTTGGCCAGACCGCACGAAAAGATATTGAAGAGATGCTTGGGCGTCCGGTATTTCTCGAACTCTTCATCAAGGTACGGCCTGACTGGCGAAAGAAAAACAACCTTCTGAAAAGTTACGGGTATTAGAAAATGAAAAAAGCCTTCCCTGACTGAACAGAGAAGGCTTTTTTCATGACAACAGACAGCAAGAAAGAACGTTCGTTATCTTACGCTTTCTCGCTCACTTTTTTCTCGGAAGACTTTACTGGTGGCTCAAGTTCAGCCGTAGCAGCTTCAATCTCTTTTTTCTCGTTTGGATGAGCGAGCAAATAGGCCTCAATCTCTTCCTTGCTCTTGTCCTTGAAATACTCAAGGGCAGAGAGAATGATGCGCTTGTTCTCCTTGTCGAATTCAATGACGCGCATCGGAAGATCATCACCAATCTTGAATGATGAATGAATATCCTTTACACCGCCCTGAAGCAGGTGTGATACCGGCACAAAACCGTCAACATCACCAGGCAGAATGACAATAACGCCCTTCTCGATGATCTGTGAGATCTCTCCTGAACTTTCGGCACCTACGGCATACTTCTGCTCAAACTCGTCCCAGGGATCCTGATTGATCTGTTTGTGGCCAAGAGCAATGCGGCGGGCATGAACATCAAACTTGAGAACCTTGACTTCCAGCTCCTGGTTCTTTTTGACCAGTTCACTTGGATGGCGGATTTTCTTGGTCCATGAGAGGTCTGAAATGTGTACAAGACCGTCAACACCAGGCTCGAGCTCAACAAAAACACCGAAGTCGGTGATATTGCTGACACTGCCCTTGTGCAGGGAGCTTTCAATATATTTTTCAGAAAGAGCAATCCAGGGATCCTCGTTCACACGCTTCATGGAGAGGGAGAGCTTGGTATGATCCTTGTCGATATTGAGGATCACACACTCGACTTCCTGCCCCAGGGTGACAAACTGCCCCGGATGCTTGATGTGCTGTGTCCAGCTCATTTCAGAGATGTGGACAAGCCCCTCAATACCCTTCTCGATTTCGACAAAAGCGCCGTAATCGGTAATGGAGACAACGCGACCCTGTGCTTTCGAGCTGACAGGATACTTGATCTCGATATTTTCCCAAGGGTGAGACTCAAGCTGCTTCATGCCAAGCGAAACTCTCTTGGTGTTCTCGTCAAAGCCGACAACAACAACCTTGATCGGCTGGTCAAGATCAACAACCTCGGAAGGATGGTTGATTCTGCCCCAGGTGATGTCGGTGATGTGCACCAGACCGTCAAGACCGCCAAGATCGACAAAGATACCGAAGTCGGTAATGTTCTTGACTGTACCCTCAAGCACCATGCCCACCTTGATATTGGCAAGCATCTCTTCACGACGGGCAGCATAAGCCTCTTCGAGAATAACTTTATGACTGACAACAATATTCTGTGTAACCGGATTGATTTTGACAACCCTGAAGTCCATGGTCTGACCAACAAGAGCGTCGAAATCACGAACCGGCTTGACATCAATCTGCGAGCCAGGAAGGAAGGCTTCAACACCGGAAAGGGAAACCGTCATGCCACCCTTGACACGATTGATAATCTTGCCATTAATGATGGTATCGTTCTCGATTGAATCATAGATACGATCCCAGATTCTCAGAACGTCAGCTTTCTTCTTGGAAAGGATGAGCTGCCCCATCTTGTCTTCGATGTTCTCAAGATAGACTTCAACATCATCGCCAACCTTGACCTCATCTTCGGCCCTGAATTCAAGCAAGGAAACAATACCTTCCGACTTGAAACCAACGTCAATGGTGACGTCCTTGTTGGATATCGAAACGATACGACCCTTGATAATCTCATCTTCAGTGATTTCATTGAGCGTGCTTGAATAAAGCTGCTCCATCAATGCAAGTTCGGCGGGCTCGTAGTGTGCAAAAAATTTGAGTTTTTTTCTTGCGGGTCTTTCCTTGACCTTTTTTTCCTGTGAAAATGCTTCTGCCATTAATTTTTTCCTTCCTCTCGTGTAAGTGAGCCTGCCCTGCCGCGAGAGATATCGGCCAGGCGGTTTTAGGGTTGATGAAACAATTGTGCTGCAACTACATTCCGGAGTCAATCAGCCGACCACGGATTTCTGTTTTCCGCGCAAGGTCACAAACAATATCGACCTGGCGCTCTATCGTCAAACTGGTTGTATCAATTTCGTATGCGTCAGCATGTTTTTTCAAAGGAGCATGTTTTCGCTCGGCATCATCGCGATCCCGACTTTTTATCTCCTCTTCAAGAATATCAAGAGTCGGTAACTCAATGCCGTCATGAGACTTGGCCAGCAGTTCTGCATAACGCCGTTTGGCCCTTTCGCGGGCATCGGCCACAAGAAAAATTTTCAGTTCAGCATCGGGGAAGACAACGGTGCCGATATCACGTCCATCCATGACAACGCACCCCTTGCGACCAAGCTCCTGCTGCATCTCCCTGAGCCTGTCACGCACCGGCTTGAGTGAACTGATAAAACTGACCTCACGGCTTACCCGGTTCTCCCTGATTTCGGCAGTAACATCACGGCCATCAAGAAAAACATGGTCACCATCAAAATGTATGGCAATATCGCGAAGCAAACCGGAAACAGTTTCGGGGGAATGGCGCAAACTATCCATGGCGCCCTGCTGGAGGGCCTTGAGGGTCACGCTCCGGTACATGGCACCGGTGTCGATATAAGTATAACCAAGTCGCTCGGCTACTCTCCGTGCTGTAGTACTTTTTCCGGATGCTGCCGGCCCGTCAAGAGCAATAATGATACGTTTTTTTCCCGTTTCCTGTTGAACAAGTGCATATTGAATTAGCTTGCCATTTTATAAAAAATATTTGCTTTTTCCAAACATATTGGTTACATGTTAAAACCATTATTTTTCTCGTGGCCACTCATTCAACAAACATTTTTTTTATGTCACTTCGCTGCGGCATTGTCGGATTGCCAAACGTCGGAAAGTCAACACTTTTCAATGCCATCACGGCAAAACAGGCTGAAGCTGCCAATTACCCCTTCTGTACCATAGAGCCCAACGTCGGCACGGTGCTTGTGCCGGACGAACGGATGCAGCAGATTGCTGATGTTGTAAAAACCCCGACGCTTGTACCGGCAACGCTCGAAATCGTCGATATCGCCGGACTGGTCAAAGGGGCAAGCAAGGGCGAAGGGCTCGGAAACCAGTTTCTCTCGCATATCAGGGAGGTTGACGCCATTGTACACGTTGTCCGCTGTTTTGATGACGACAATATTATTCATGTCGAAGGGAGAATCGACCCGGCTGACGACATCATCACCATTGAGACGGAGTTGATGCTTGCCGACCTCGACAGTATGGAAAAAAGGATCGACCGGCTCAGAAAAAATGCCCGCAAAGAGAAAGAGCTCTTGTTGCAGCTCGAAGTGGCCGAAAAGATTATCAGCGGCCTCAGTGACGGCATTCCTGTCCGCAAAATCATTGAAACCGCCGAGGAGCAGGCAATTGCGCGACAATTCTTCCTCCTCACCTCAAAACCAATTCTCTTCGCGGCCAATGTTGCCGAAACCGACCTCCCCGACGGCAACAACTATACCAAAAAGGTTGCCGAAATCGCTGCGGAATCCGGCTCGAAAATGCTGATCATCAGTGCACAAACTGAAGCAGAAATAGCCGAGTTGCCCGAAGAAGAACGTCCGGAATTTCTTGAAAGCCTCGGGCTGCATACATCCGGCCTTGACCGGCTTATCAAAACGGCCTACGACCTGCTCGGCCTGCAAACCTATTTTACTGCAGGAGAAAAAGAGGTTCATGCCTGGACCATCCGCAAGGGAGCCGCCGCTCCGGAAGCTGCAGGAGCAATCCACTCTGATTTTGAAAAAGGGTTTATCCGCGCTGAAGTGATGTGCTATCGCGACCTTATAGAACTCGGTTCTGAACAGAAGGTTAAAGTGGCTGGCAAGCTTCGCTCAGAAGGCAAAGAGTATATTGTCAAAGATGGCGATGTGATTGTATTTCGTTTTAATGTATAGTCTTTCGTAATAGACAGTGGACAATGAACAGTGGACAATGAAGTAATTGTACCCTGACCGTTGTCAATTGTCAGTTGTCAATTGTCAATTGAACAAAAGCCCTATAGGTATTTTTGACTCCGGTATTGGAGGACTCACGGTTGTCAAGGCGGTACAGGCGGCCCTTCCGTTTGAGCGGATTATCTATTTTGGCGATACGGCTCGTGTACCCTACGGGCCAAAGTCGCAGATCACCATCCGAAAATATGCGGCTGACGATACCGCCATGCTCATGCGCTATCAGCCGAAAATCATTATCGTCGCCTGCAATACCGTCTCTGCACTGGCTCTTGATATTGTAGAAAAATCGTGCGGCCATATCCCCGTCACAGGAGTGCTGAAGGCTGGAGCTCGACTGGCGGCAGAGGTAACGAAAAACAACCGAGTCGGCGTTATCGGCACCCTGGCAACGGTTTCGTCAAATGCCTACGGTTTGGCCATCAACCAGATCAATGAGGAAATAGAGGTTATCTCGCAAGCCTGCCCTCTTTTTGTTCCACTGGCTGAGGAGGGTTTTATCGACCACCCGGCAACAAAACTTATCGCGGCACAATATCTGGCAGAGATCACCCAAAAGGGCATTGATACACTGGTTCTTGGCTGTACCCACTACCCGATTCTTCGCAAGGTGATTGAAGAGACGGTAGGGCCTGAAATCACGATCATCGACTCGGCTGATGCGGTCGCCCTCAGAACCAGAGAGCTCCTGACGGAAGCAGGGCTGCTTGCATCAACCCGGAATGCAACCACTCCGCATCTGCTGGTCAGCGATCTGCCCCAAAAATTCAGTATGCTCTATCAGCTCTTCATGGGCTCAGAAATGCCGGATGTCGAACTGGTAGAGGTATAGTTGTTCATGTTTGATTTTTCTCTATTGACCTCTCTAATGTGTACAGCGTGAAAGTAAATCTCGACAGAACTTCATCAGGATTCTGCATCGGAGTGCAGGGAACCATCTATGTGGCCGAAGAAAAGCTTCAGAAAGAGGGGGGATTATACTCTTTCGGAGATGTGGTCCATAATGAGGTCGAAGTGAAACGACTCGAAGCACTCGGCCTTGTCACCGTTGACGAAAAAGGGTTCAAAGAGCTGAAAAATGCCCGCGTCCTGATCAGGGCACACGGTGAGCCACCCTCAACCTACCGCATTGCAAAAGAGAACAATCTGGCCGTTACCGACACAACCTGTCCTGTCGTCTCCCGGCTGCAGCGCACAACACGATTGCTCCATCAACTCGGCTACCAGATCATCATCTACGGCAAACAGACCCATCCTGAGGTGATTGGCATCAACGGACAGTGCAACAACGAGGCCCTCATTATCAAACATGCCGACCTCAGCGACGCGGAAGAGACAAAAGCGCTTGACCGGGCAAAAAAAAGCGCACTGATCTCCCAGACCACCATGGATGTTCCGGGATTTTACGAGCTGAAAGCAAATCTTGAGCATCTTTTTACTCCGCAACTTTCAAGCGCAACTGCCGGATGGATGGCCATCCGCGATATCGATATGACCGCCGCCATGACCGGAGTGCGCCCGATGCCTTCACTCATCTTCAAAGATACGATCTGCCGGCAGGTATCGAGCCGAAACCAGAAGCTGCACGACTTCTCTCTCGCCAACGACGTTATCATCTTTGTCGCAGGCAAAAAAAGTTCAAACGGCCAGGTACTTTACAACATCTGCAAGGCCGCAAATCCCCGGAGTTACTTTATCGAAGAGATTCATGAAATTCAGGCGGCATGGTTGAACCAGAGTGAGGGCAAAACTGTTGATATGGTGGGGGTGTGCGGCGCCACCTCAACACCCATGTGGCACCTTGAAAAAGTGGCTCTCCACCTTGAAACGAACTTTGGTCCATCGTAGCCAACACCACACAGCGAACCGTAACGTTTTTTCTTTGTACCCATGAACCAGCTCTCACTTACCATCAACCAGCAAGCGGTGACGGCAGCACCCGGAACATCAATTCTTGAAGCAGCATCGGCGGCAGGCATCGCAATTCCCACCCTCTGCTTTCACCGCTCACTTGAAGAGACCGGATCGTGCTGGATGTGCATTGTTGAAATCAAGGGGAAAAATCGCTTTGTGCCCGCATGTGATACGCCGGTATCAGAGGGAATGGTTATCGAAACCGAAAACCCGGAAATCAGGGCAATGAGGCGCCAGAACCTGGAGCGCATCATCGAAGAACATGGTGGAGACTGCATGGGGCCCTGTGAACTCTCATGCCCTGCCGGTTGCAACATCCCTGACTTTATTGCAGCGATTGCCCGCCATGATGAAAGGGAGGCCATTCAAATCATCAAGCAGACGATCCCCCTTCCCGGAATTCTCGGCCGTATCTGCCCGGCTCCCTGCGAAGATGAGTGCCGACGGCATGGTATTGACAAGCCGGTCTCAATCTGCGCCCTGAAACGCTATGCCGCCGACAGGGAACGGGAACAACCCGAACGTTTCATCCCCGAAATCGCCCCGAAAACCGGAAAAAAAGTAGCCATTATCGGTTCAGGACCGGCAGGTCTTGCCGCCGCCTGGTTCCTGCTCTGCAAGGGCCATGCAGTGACCATTTTTGAATCCGCCGCCAGGGCCGGTGGCATGATGCGTTACAGTATTCCCCGCTTCCGCCTTCCCGAGGCTGTGCTTGAGAGTGACATCGCCCCCCTGCTCAGCATGGGACTGGAGTTTCGGTTCAACACTACGTTCGGCAAAGAGGTCACCCTTGAAGCGCTTCAGGCAGAATTCGATGCTGTTTTTCTTGCTGTTGGTGCTCAAAAAGCGTCACGCATGAATATTCCGGGAGAAGATGAGCCCGGTGTTATCAGCGGCATTGCGTTTCTTCGCAAAGCGGAAGCCGGAGAGCAACCCCAGCCAGGGCGACGGGTGGTTGTAACCGGCGGAGGAAACACCGCCATTGATGCCGCAAGAACCGCGCTTCGCCTTGGCGCTTCAACCGTCGCCATTCTCTACCGCCGCTCAAGAAACGAAATGCCGGCCAACGACCCGGAAATTGGAGAGGCCCTTGCAGAAGGGATCACCCTGCTTGAATGGGCCGCGCCAACGGCGATCAAAAGGCTCAATGGTGCACTCGAAATAACGGCCATAACCATGCAGCCAGGAGCACCCGATGCCTCAGGACGGAGGATGCCTGTACCGGTTGAAGGGTCAGAATTTACCATCATGACCGACACCATCATTTCGGCTATAGGGCAGCAAATCGACCACTCAGTGACACGTGATGCGGGCTCTGGCTGCGGAAAGTATGGCGAAGTGCTGGTCAACAGCGATACACTGCAATCGGCAACACCATGGCTTTTTGCCGGTGGAGATTGTGTTACCGGCAGTGATACGGCCATCCGCGCCCTGGAGCAGGGGAAAAAAGCGGCGAGGAGCATCAACCTCTTTTTGAATGACGAGAGCCTCTGCGCTCCGGCCTCCTCCTTCAACTCATCCTACGGAGCACGGGATGAGGCCCCGAAAGCATTGTACTCCAAAGCGGTGCCAACAGAAAGAGTGCCCATGACCGAACTGTCGCCATCGGAGCGAACGGCTAACTTCAATGAAGTGGCAACAGGATATACCGAAGAGATGGCCCATTCGGAAGCGCTCCGATGCCTGCAATGCCGCTGCAACGCCATCAACGACTGCCGTCTGCGGGAACTTGCCTCTCGCTACCTCCCCGTTCATGCAGCACAAAAACATGAGCACCCCGATTTTTATCTGGCCGAAAATGATGAGATCAGCATGGAGCGGGAAAAGTGCGTTGACTGCGGGATTTGTGTGCGCACGCTTGAAGAGCTCAAAGAGAGTGTCAACATTGCCGTCATGGCCGAAAGCTGCCCCACAGGAGCGTTGTCGCTGCCGGTTACAATCAGGAACCACTGTTCATGAACGATGCTTTAAACCGAAGTTTATCCAGATAGTTTTAACCTCTCAGCCGTTGACCGCTCGTTTCAATAATGAGTAGTGAATACCTGTTGCCGTAACCCAAAGACTCCTTGCCGCCGCTTTTGGTGCGGGAGTTTCACTGCTCTGGGGCCTTTTCAGCGTGATGGCCTCACTCACCTATTCTGGTCTGCGGCAGATGGAAAACAAGCGCTACACCTGAGCGATCCTCATTTTTCCGGCCGGTACAATTTCGCAGCTCTCTCTTTTGCAACACTGGGCTATAACAAGCTCTTTACTCAGCAATTCCCGATTTATAAATGTTAAATAGAATTATATCAATTAATCCCAGCTATCAATTTTATCGCATATAGATTTCCATTACCACAAAAAAAGTGGTTATTCGGAGAGATTAATCGGAACATAAAAATGAAATATAATTAATGTTTTTGT
>CAIQGA010000077.1 GCA_903871235.1 uncultured Chlorobiaceae bacterium | reverse complement strand
GGATCGCCTTTGCAGTATGGCTGAATTCAGTGCGCTTTTACCTGAGCAACAGGCCGAGATCACTCAGTCATTCAACGAATTTACTCAAAAAGTAGAGCGTCAACAGCTTATTGCAATGATTCGCGATATGCAGCGGCGCTTTGAGGAAACAGAGTACCAGCAACTCTTGTCCCGATTGACGGTCCTGTCGCAGCCAAAACCGCAACGCTCAAATCCGGCACAGACAACGGAAACAGAAAAGCACCGGACAAGTGTCTATCCTCCTATAGCGGAGCCAAAAGTAGAGTATATCCCCGGACGATCAATCAAAGTCTCCTTTAAGAAAGCCTGGCTGGCCGATGAGTCTGATGTTGACAGTTATCTTGCATCAATGCGGGAAGCATTGCTGTCAGAGATTCGCAGCGGGAAAAGAATTCAAATTTAGAAACAGTTTCGGCTTGAAAAATTACAGGTTATTCCTCTATCTTTGGGAAAACGCTTTAAAATTTACCTAACGCATTGAATTCAGAGATGAAATGATAAAACGTTTATATGTTCACAATTTTCGGACATTGCTCAATTTCAGTATTGAGTTCGAAAAAATGAATCTCCTTATGGGGAGTAATGGCGTTGGCAAGAGCACAATTTTTGATGTGCTTTATCGGTTGAAATTATTTCTTTCTGGTGAGAATTTTCGATTACAGGATATATTTTCTTATGAAGATTTCCCAAAATGGGAAAAAAAATCAAATCACAAACAAGTTTTTGAAGTAAGAATAGAGGATGAATTAGCTGGTGCTTTTGAATATAAACTGACTATTGAACATCTTGCCAAAGAACGAAAAAATCGTATTGGCTTGGAAGAGCTCATGCATGAGGGGAAACCATTATACCGGTATAATTCAGCAAATGGTGGTCATGCTCAATTATATCGGGATGATTATTCACAAGGGCCTGATTGCCTTTTTGACTGGAGCCGTTCAGGAATAAGTGTACTGGAGGAGAGGCCTTATAATACCAAACTTGTAAAATTTCGGGAACTTTTTAAATCGCTTTTTGTACTTAAAATTAATTTACCAGCCATTTCGTCTGATGCGCCATTTGAAGAAGAGATGCCAAAGCAGGATTTGCAGAATTTTGCCTCATGGTATCGATATTTATCACAGGCAAATCAAAGCCGGATTTTTGAACTTACGGTTCGATTGCGCCAGATTTTGCCAGGTTTTGATTCCATGAATTTGCAGCCTGCCGGAGAGTCAAAGCTTCTGAATGTGCATTTTATCAATGAAGGTGGTGATGTTGATTCGTATCGTTTTACTCAACTTTCCGACGGGCAGAAAACACTTATCATTCTGTATACATTGCTCTATTGTTTGCCAAAGAGAGATGTCATACTCTGCATTGATGAACCTGAAAATTATCTCGCACTTCCTGAAGTACAATTCTGGCTTGATGCACTCGATGAACAAGTTCAGGATGGTTACAAACAGGCAGTATTGATTTCACATCATCCCCGACTCATCAATCTGTTAGCGGCCAATGCTGGGCAATGGCTCTACAGAGAGGGGGCAAGCACTCCCACACGAATCAAGCAAATTTCATTTGACCAGCAAGATGGTTTACCGGTGAGCAAATTGATAGAGATGGGGTGGATAGTCGATGAGTAATAAAGCCAGAAGTCAACTTATGATCCTGTGCGAGGATAAAGCACAGCTTGATTTTATCAAGGGATACTGCAAAGAGGCGGGGTGGGATAACAGGGCAATTATATCCCAGGACTTGTGTCCCGCAGGAAGCCAGTCTGCTGAACAGTGGGTTCGAGAACGATTTGAGAGGACATTGAGGACATTTCGCGGAAAATATGGTCAAGGGAGGTCTGTTATACTACTGGTTATGATTGATGGTGACAAGTTTTCTGTGTCAGAACGCAAAAAGCAGTTACAGCAAAATGTTCAATGTACTGCTCAGGAACCCGTTGCCATTTTCGTTCCAAAACGAAATATCCAGAGCTGGATGGCATTTTTGGACGGAGATTTTGAAAATGAAGAAAAGGACTATAAACAAAAATATCAGAGACAGTCGCCCAACAGCAAATATGGAAGAACTCTTCGGAAATTTTGTCTGTCGCAATCACCGGAAAAACTTCCTTCATCACTTGAAGATGCGTGCAAAGAGTGGGTGAGGATTGAACGGGTGTAGTATCGACGATTTGGCATTGAAAGGAAAAGCCATGTTTATAACGGTTTTTATGCGTCAAGCTCAAACTTATGCGCTTGGCGTATAAAATCAGCTCATAAAGAAATGAGCTGGCTCATAAAGCGCTCATTCATGCTCATACCGAAACATCCGGAACCGTTTTATTTCGTTGACGTTAATCCGTTGTCATCTGTGTTTTAATAGGTTTGTAAATGGAAACAGCTAAACTCAAAAAATTTGCTCAATTTGCCTGTCGCAGTCTGATTGAGCAGGTGTCAGCAAAACTTGATCTCGTACTGGCCGATGGAAGTGCCGCTCGGCGTGAACAACCCAAGGCATTTGTTTAATACTGCGGACAGGCGAGTGAGCAAGTCAGTGAGCAAGTTAGTGGGCAGGTTTTATGTATGTTGCAATTCTGTGTGGGAGAACCACAAAGCAGATTTGAATGGCTCAAGGCAGCAGGTTGCAGAAGTATCCCCGGTTGAGCGTAAAAGGTAGGGCGTTGGTAGAGGGGGGAGTGAATAGTGGCCCGTGGTTAGTGATTATGATACGGTTGGGAATTTATTGGATTTTACTGCGATGATTCAATTTGGCAACAGGCTGTTGCCACATTGGAAAGCTGTTCTGCTCAATGGTGCTTAAATGCTATGTTGCAGTTCTTACTTAAAGTGATTTGCTGCGGGAAAATAATTCAGATATAGGAGTAATCGTGGGAAATCAGGATTTGATGGAAATTAAATCATTTTCTGGCACTCTTGAGGCCAGTGGTTATAGTACACCTATAACTTTTTCTGCATCTATATCGCATGGCGGAAAAATTATTTTTGATTTTGGCGTCATTCCCTTGATACAACAAAACGCATATATCCTAAAACTATTTCACAAAGAATCTATAAAATCCGAAAATTTCACGCTTTCAGGAACATCTGAAGATGGTACTGAATTCACAACGAAAGACCTTTACTTTACTTGCCTCAATGATTCGTGGAGTAAGGAGGCTGGAAGTCTAATGCGACCTGTTGGCGAATGTCAATCTGCAGAGCTTTTATGTACTTTAGATGAGATATCTCCGAAACCGTTACTTCGAATTCGTTTGAAAGGGTTTCAAAATTTTTATCGGCTTACTGCAACTTGCCGCTTGGGTCTGATAGAAATGGGAGGCATATCGTTAATTGATGTTCCAGACACTGTCACAGTGTCCATCGAAATACGGCCAGAAAAACCTCCTGTCGATTTAGCTACTTGGCACGATGAGGCTGATAAATTACTTGAACACGTTCGGAGATTAATGTCTGTTGCATCAGCAGCCATTCTCCAAGTGCCGATAATCGAGTATATCGTTGAAAATAAATATAAAATTACTGTTTTGTCTCAATCAGAGCATTCCCCAAGCGGGCTGTGTGTAATTCATTTCCCTGATCAGCAGCCTTTTTTCGAGGCGGCCGTGAAATCTTTTTTTGAGCCTCCTATCCAAGTCAAGAATCTTTTTTTTGCCTTTGAATGGTTTTCCATAGGCTCTTCATACTCCGAAGTTCGTTTGGTTAATGCTATGACAGCAATCGAAAACCTTGTTGACTCGAATCTTGCCGATTCCGATACGTTTATTCGACCAAAGAGTGAATTCAATACAACAAGAAGAGTGCTTCGTCAAGTTATTAAACAGTGTATTGAAAAGTGGTCAGACGATGATTTGAAAAATGTTGGAGAAGCTGTAACGGCACTCAATGAAAAGCTTTCAGATTTGAACCGAAGATCAATCTTTGAAAAGATTAAGCGACTGGCCGAGCTTTGGTCAGTTCCTCTTGATGGGATTAGTGATGAACAAATAAAATTTGCCAAGGCAGCCAGAGACCTTATTGTGCATCGAGGTAACTATTACGAGGAGGGAAAAGATCAAGGTGACAATCTATGGGAACATGTTACTGTTATACGAGAGATTGTTGTCCGGTTTTTTTTGACTGCAATTAATTTTAAAGGCAGTTATTGTTCTTATCTGGGCGGGTATCACATAACTCAGTTTCCTCCGCAAGCGTCTGAGTTGAATTCTTAAGGTAGGGCACTCTGTCAAAAAAATGAATAATGGAAACCGCAAAACTTAAAAAATTCGCACAGTTTGCCCGTCGCAGCTTGATTGAGCAGGTCTCTGCCAAACTCAATCTGGTGCTGGCCGATGGAAGTGCCGCGCGGCGTGAACAACCGAAAGCAATAGTCGAGCTTGAAAAGCAGCTTCATGAGCATGACCGGGAACAGGTTGTCGAAAGGGTTGCCTATACCTGGTTCAATCGCTTTTGCGCTTTGCGCTTTATGGATGTGAACCGCTACACACGGATTGGTGTTGTTTCGCCTGCAGAAGGTCAGTTCCAGCCTGAAATCCTCGCTGAGGCCAAGATGGGTCATATTGATGAAGAGATGGTGTCTGAAAAGATCCGCCAGCAGATTTTTGCCCTGCTCAACGGAACCTTACCAAGTCGCGATCCGCAGGCTGAGGCCTATCGCCTGCTTGTGGTTGCAGCCTGTAACGATTTCCATAGGGTGATGCCTTACCTCTTCGAGCGCATTGCCGATTTTACCGAGCTGTTGATGCCCGATGACCTTCTCTCCGGCAACTCAATTCTTGCCTACACTCGTGAAACAATGACCCCGGATGTTTGCGGGGATGTAGAGGTGATTGGCTGGCTCTACCAGTTCTACATCTCTGAGAAGAAGGACAAGGTGTTTGATGATTTAAAGAAGAACAAGAAGATCACGCCAGAAAATATCCCTGCAGCAACTCAGCTTTTCACGCCGCACTGGATTGTGCGATATCTGGTTGAGAACTCGCTTGGCCGCCTCTGGATGCTCAACCGCCCCAACTCGAAGCTGATTGAGCAGATGGAATATTACATCAAGCCTGAACAGCCGGAATCTGACTTTCTGCGCATCAATAAACCAGAAGAGATCAAGATCTGTGATCCTGCCTGTGGCTCAGGCCACATGCTGACGTATGCTTTCGATATTCTTTATGCCATTTACGAAGAAGAGGGGTATGAGCCTTCGGAAATCCCGGAAAAGATCCTGACGCAGAACCTCTATGGTATCGAAATTGACGAACGCGCTGGAGAGCTGGCCGCATTTGCCCTGACCATGAAGGCACGTGCCCGGCAGCGCAGATTCTTTCGCAAGCCAATACAGCCAAATATCTGTGTGTTGCAGAATATTTGGTTCGACGACGTTGAGCTGAAAAACTATATGGACTTCATCGGTCGAGACCTCTTCACTACTCCGCTGCAGGCCACACTTAAACAGTTTGAAGAGGCCGACAATTTTGGTTCACTGATTCGTCCAGAAGTGACTGATGTGGAGGCTATGCTGAATGTACTGGCGTCGAAAAACGTCTCCGGAGAACTGTTCCTGAGTCCGACCCACCATAAGGTTTTGCAAGCTCTGCTGCAGGCTGATTACCTCAGTCCGAAATACCATGTAGTGATTGCCAATCCGCCGTACATGGGCGGCAAGGGAATGAATCCAAGGCTTGCTGCATGGGTAAAAGAGAACTACCCCGACAGCAAATCCGACCTCTTTGCCATGTTTATAGAGCGCAACCTCGATTTGGCTCAAAAGCTTGGTGCTGTAGGGATGATCACTATGCAGAGCTGGATGTTTCTTTCAAGCTTTGAAAAGCTTCGTGATAAACTGCTCGACAACGCCACCATTCTCTCCATGGCTCATTTGGGCGCTCGGGGTTTTGACAGCATTGGAGGTGAGGTTGTTTCAACGACTGCGTTTGTTCTGGGAAACGGATACATTCCCGACTATAAAGGTGCGTTTGTTCGCCTTGTTGATGGTAAAAGTGAAGCCGAAAAAGACTTTATGCTGAAGGAGGCTATTAAATGAGCGATATTTTGAATAAGCTTCACGACCAGTCACTTCCCGCTGAATATCGGAAATGGCTGGCAGACATCAAGCAACGGATAGCCTCCGTACAGATGAAGGTTGCCTTGGCTGCCAACAGCGAGTTGACATCACTCTACTATGACCTGGGTGCTCAGATTGTTGAAAGGGAGCAGAATGCCCGATGGGGAAGCGGCTTCATCAACGCATTCAGCCGAGACCTTAAAAATGCGTTTCCGGGAATAGCAGGCTTCTCCTCCAAGAATCTGCGATATTGCCGGGCATTTTTCCGATTTTACTGCGAGGATTCAATTTGGCAACAGGCCGTTGCCAAATTGGAAAGCGAACCTTGGGCAGGGGCAAATCCTGAGCTTGTTGCTCTTGTATCCCAAATCCCATGGGGGCATAACATCTTCATTTTTACCAAAGCTGAGGATATTCCTGCAGCCCGTTTCTACTTGGCAAAAACTCTTGAAAACGGATGGAGCCGCGATGTTTTGGCTTTGCAGATTAAGTCGAACCTCTACACCCGAACGGGCAAGGCCGTTACCAACTTTTCCAAAACATTGCCGGAGCAGCAGTCCGACCTTGCGCAGCAAACCCTCAAAGACCCCTATGTTTTCGACTTCATGGCCATGACCGCCCCATATAACGAGCGGAATATTGAACACCAGCTTGTTGAGCACATCACAAAATTTCTTCTGGAGTTGGGCAAGGGCTTTGCCTTTATTGGAAGGCAATACCATCTGGAAATCGGCGATAACGATTACTACATTGACCTGCTGTTCTACCATGTGGTGCTTAAATGCTATATCGTAGTGGAGTTAAAAAACAAGAAGTTCATTCCTGAATTTGCCGGAAAACTCAACTTCTATCTTTCCGC
>CAIQGA010000076.1 GCA_903871235.1 uncultured Chlorobiaceae bacterium | reverse complement strand
GAGCGCATTACGAAGCTCAACGAATCGCTCACGCAGATCGACTACAATCCGGGCCGATACATCACCCTCGAAGTACAAATCAGCCCCGATGCCGACATCCGTGACTTTCAGTCCGAACTGCGAGCCTGCACCGAAGGGACGCTCACCGGCTCGGATGACGCGCAATACTCCGAAGCCAAATTCCTCCAGGTACGACGCAGCATCAACCACCGCATTCTGGGAGCCAATGAACTTCCGGATGAAATCTGGATAGATGCACTCGACGACGCTCTTGGCTGGATTGGCAAGCGGCAAGAGGCCCGGCAGTTCGCCGCCATGGTCACACTCACCCGCGACTGGCAGCCCGCGCTGCTCCCCTGGCTCGCAAAACGCCCCCTGCGAGCCCTCGAACTGGCGGAAGAGTGGCCCCGCATCCTCTCCATTGTCGCCTGGCGTCTCAAACATCCCCGGCCCGGAATCTACCTCCGCCAGATCGACCTGCCCGGCGTGCACAGCAAATTCATCGAAGGGCACCGGAGCGTGCTTGGGGAACTCTTCGACCTCGTTCTTCCGACGGAGGAGATTGACGCAACGGCCACCGGAGCCATCGGGTTTTGTAGGCGTTACGGATTTCATGACAAACCCCTGCGAGTGCGCTTCCGCATCCTTGACCCGACACTGGCACTGCTCGCGACAAAGAGCGATCAGGATATCACGGTGACGCAGGAGACCTTTCAACTGGAGCTGCCTGTTACAAAAGTCTTCATCACCGAAAACGAAATCAACTTTCTCGCCTTTCCCGATGTTCCCGAGGCAATGGTGATTTTTGGGGCAGGGTATGGGTTCGAAAATTTGGCATCAGTCAAGTGGATGCGTGACCGCGTTATCCATTACTGGGGCGACATCGACACCCACGGTTTCGCCATCCTCAACCAGTTACGCGGATTCTTTCCCCATGCGGCTTCCCTTTTGATGGACAGTGAGACACTGATGGAGCATCAAGCGCTTTGGGGCGTTGAACCATCTCCCGAAACCGGTGCACTCACCCGCCTGACCGCTGAAGAGAGAGCGCTTTATGATCAGTTGGTGCGGAATGAGCTGGGCCATCAGATACGACTGGAGCAGGAGAAGATCGGGTTTGAGTGGCTGGTTGAAGCGCTGGGAAGAGTTTGAGCGAGGGTTGCGCTTTAAACCGAAGACCTGTTTTCAATGAACACTGAAAAGCCTTTGGGGGTTTTGAGCAAATTTATCATTTTGACTAAAATATCCAGATAAGCAAAATGAATTGGAAATACGATGAAATGCCCTTCATGTGGTTGTGCCGGAATGATAGATAAAGTTGCAGAGGAAACGCTCTCATACGGAGGAAAGTCGATGACCTTGCACGCAATGCATGGCCAGTTCTGCTCGCATTGCAGCGAAGGTATCTGGGACGAAGAGAGTTATCGGCGCTATACTGAGGCTCAGGAAGGATTGGTGAGAGCCGTAAAGGGCGACCCCGGTGCAGACATTCGACGCATCAGAAAAAAGCTGAACATCACGCAGGCCAAGCTTGCTCTGGCATTCGGTGTAGGTAAAGTGGCATTTTCGCGATATGAACGAGGCGAAACCCGCCCTCCGGCACCATTGGTCAAGTTGTTGAAACTCATAGACCGGCATCCGGATTTACTCGACGAGATGCAAAAGATGTAAGGATTGATGACCTTGCTGAAACGGCATGGCGCGATTGTTGCTGAATTTGGTGGATGCCTGAGTATTCCGGGATCGTGAACGAGCTTTACTGACCAAAGTTTTACAAGAATAAAGTGACTCAGATCGGCATGATTTCTTTCTCAAATTGACTGGCCGAAATGATTCTGGTCGTAACCAACGATTGCGCTTCAGAAAAATCACTGTCGCCAGTGATAAAGTAATCAGCGCCGACTGACTCAGCACATTCGAGAAATGGAGCATCCTTCCTGTCACGAGGAAACTCAATATGAATATCAGTGTGGACTATTTGTGTGTCTGCTATAAGAAGCTCTGTCCAGCATGTAATTGTTGCAGCGGATAACGCAAATTTTGGTCGACGGATAACTTCAAGATATTCATCAAGTACAGACCGGGTAACATACCAATCTACATCCACCGCCCCTATACACCACAGCAATACACGCTCGGGTAACCGATCACGGATAACAGCAGACACAACAATATTGGTATCAATAACCACCTTCATCGGGTATTCCTGACATCATTAATTTCAGCAGCAATATCTTCGTCAGTAATAGTCGCTGATTGAGGCAAGTTTTGAACATGACGCATGAGTGCCTGCCAGGATGATACTTTCTCATCACTCAGCATGCTTTGATCAACAATCAAAACTTCAAGGAGTACACCTTTCTGAAAAGGTAACCGGTCAAGCACCAATCGGCCTGACGAATCAACTTCAGCGTATGTCTTGTAAGCTTTCATAGCACAGCACCTCCTGTAACGTAAAATTCGGCCAATATAGTAAGGCAAGAACATCGCGTCTACTATCCAAAACTTTTATCAAGTTAACATATCCCACAAAACAAAGCGAGGTTTTATTCCCGGAGATCATGAGTGAATGTCAAGCGGATTTCGCCAACTTTTCAGTCCTCTGATCCAGAGTGAACAAGACTTCTTGAATGGCTTCAACTTCGGGTTCATCAAAATAGACTTCGCCACACTGGGAGCATACCCATGCAGGAATTCTGTCTAACGTGATGTGATAGCCTTTCCTGTCGGAATGAAAGGGTGCAATCCCCCGTTCCATATTCCCGCTACAATACATGCAATTCATCGTCTCCTCCTTCGTTTGTAATCGTACTCCCACTCGTCAAGGTTAGGAATATACGCAGTGATGACAGCCAGATAATCCCACTTTGGTGAGCAAACTACATGAATTGGTGTATCATCAAGCTTATAACCCAGAAGAAGGCAACTACGACCACGCACATCTTCAGGGTAATCCTCGACCAACTCCCCTCGTTCAACCACATTTCTGACCTCCGCAACCAAAATCATCCTGTCTGGTCGCGATATTTGCCGGACAGCATGCGGGAGATAGATTATCCTTTTTGCGCACTTTTATGGACAGAACTTAAAATATCTGAATAATCGGTCATAGGGGACTTTCAATTCGCGTCTCAAGGGCTTGGAGCACTAATGCCAGATTTCATAACGATGTAACCGTCTCTGTACTATCCGTTCATGTGAGCGGCTGCCAACACTCTCCAACAGTACTCGCCTTGTAAAGCATCTACTTTTCGAAGTATAACAAACAATTTCAGGCCATCAAAACACATCAACTCGAAACAGAAAACAATGACATCCCAATGGACATTTATCGGACGATTACGGAGAATCCTGTTTTGAGGAGCATAATGCCGCCCTCACCCTTGTCCTTAACTTTTGCAGTGGCATACCGGACAAACATAACCTGTCATTGAGCTGTCTTGAGACGGGAAGTGCAACAATAATGGCTCCTTGTTGCAAACACGGATAGTACCACTTATTTACAAAAGAACGAAACCAAGAACAAAGTCAATCTCACAATAAAGTGATTAGCGATTCAAGCCTGAGCGGCAGGAGAGCCTCGGAGGCGGTGCCAAGCTGGTCGCCTTGCGCCAACCCAACGGCTATTCAGCCAAAGCGGGGCCCGAAGCTGCCGGGCATTTCGCCACGCTCCAGCTCATGCGTCAGGAGGCTTTCGGCGACCAATCGCTGACGGTTGAATCGTGCGACAACCGCGAACGGGAGAGAATTTGTCGTTCATTCAACTTTGCAACAACTGAAGGACTGAGACCAGCAGTAATGTTTTCCGGAATCCGTATTCGATTCATATCTTCCCCCGGGCCTCTCAATACCACCACAACCTCGTTATCGGCTATCGTAATCAGCGGTTCATCAAGTCCGTGGTTCAGCATGGCATCCGCGCATACGCATAATCCCTGTACCGCGCTCCTCCATTCAACTACTCAGTTTGCTCAGCAGGCTGCTGACCAAATTGCCCGGTTGGACAATAGTTTTCCTGTGAATCCCAAAAAGCATATTGATACAATTTGCTAAAAAGCAGTACACTCCCAGCAACATCACCTCGGTTTTGGCGAGGTTGCATGACGTGCATTAACAATGAAGAAACCATTATGACAACACTCCTTGAGCAAGCTGGCAACCTGCCATCGCGCCTCAATGGTGTCTGCTGACAAATCAGCGCCACACTCCCATTCGATAAAGTATCCGCCATTGCGAACCTTCATAAATTCGTCAGGGTTGCGAAGCTCTTCAAACGCTTCACATTCCAGGTAAGGAGTTACATCAAAAGAACCAACCCTACCATCGTCGGCAACGACGGACAACAACCAATCAGGTTGAGGATGAAGTTCTGCAATTTTCATTGGTCAAGCCCATTTATTGGAAATGGGTTCTTGCCGTTAACAGCCAAATCCCAGTCGGCAAGCAAATCTTCGTGATAAATCTTGATCCATGTGACGACCAGCTTATGCTTATTCGGCGGTAGCTCACCGGCCAAGAGCGTTCCATCAAGAAACGAGTATACTGCTACGTTTCCGTGGTAATCGGCGTGTATGTGTGGTGAATGATGTTTTTCGGTATATCAAGAAAACATCCGAATAAGAATCCCATAAAACATTGAAATAGTAGGGATTACGACACTGGCTTCTTTTGTTAATTCCTTGCAATAAAATATTAGACTTTGATATAATTTATTCGCCATTTATAAGTATTTCCTGAATTTTACTTACTACATGGTAATGAAATTTTTTCTCCAGGCAGGCTACTTTTTTAACGATAATCGCTTCATTTGCAGTAAATAATTTGCCCGGACGAATATAACTAACAAGCTCCAATGTCCCATAAGAATAAGATTTTTCTTCAATACAAACAGCTTTATTGTCGCCATAACTTTTACTGGTTATTTGACATAATATTCAATCGCCTTATTGAGCGTTAACCAAAACCAATGCTGGCCTTAACTTTGTCAAGGTTAGATTAGAAAAAGGGAATATCACAAATACGATATCAGCTACTGAAATTTTTCCCACGCTTTATCCTCCTCTTCCCTATTCCAGTCAGTTGCTAAAGCGTTTTCACTTAACAGTTCAGTTTCCCTTGACTCTAATCCGAATAATTGTGCAGAAATAAAACTAACAAAATCCAATATTTCTCGCTGTTTTTCTTCCGGCAATGCTGCGCTTTTAAATGCTATTTCTTGAATCAATGACAACATTTTTCCTTAATTATATTGTCAGATATTACTTCAGAAATGAAAGTGATACACTATGTATCCGTTTGATCTGTTGGAGGAAATCTGAAAAGTACAATCTGGCCTTCGGTAATCATGAAAATGATTCCTTGATATCATTCATTGTAAAGAAACTGTTATCCGTGCTCCGATAGAGCATTTTGTTTGACCGATTTTTTTATGCATTTATTGTAAACAAACTCAGGATCAAGATCGACTCCACACTCCCATTCAATGGTGTCAAAAGCAACTGTAACTTTTTCAAAAGAGTTGCAATCTTTAAGTCGATTAAAAACTCCAAAACCAAGATATGGCTTCATATCTAACACTCCACATTCACCATTACTAAAAGTGATATCAAGCATAAAATTATCTCGTGGAACAACATCTATTACTGATGGATACATTGTATTTTCTCCTATTGTAATGGTTGGATTTTAAATGGTTCCTCACCATTCATAACCAGATTCCAGTCACTCACAAGTTCTTCTTGATGTAATTCAGCCCACGCCAATACAAGTTTTATTTGCTTCTTCGGCAAATTCCCTTCAATCATCTCGCAAGTGCCTATATCTACCGTACCTGAATATTCAGCATGGTAAACATGAAAGTGGGGTGGCGGATGTTCACCTGGAGCGAAGTACATACGAATGATAATTCCATAAAAGATCGATATTGTCGGCAATGCTATCTCCTGTCGTATGTTAAGCAAGCAACTTGTCATAGTTCGCGTGAGTGCCAATCCAAACCCAAAGAAAACCACCATCAATCGACGTGGCGACTGCGCGATAATGAGAGCCAACACAGGCAGACCAGACTTTGGCTACTTTTTTGAGGTGCAAGTGATTCAAAACTCTCTCGTCAAGCCTGCTTCATATTCAGCAAGCGCGGCATTGATAAGGAAATCGAGCTTTCCTGCATTGGAGTCGACTTCCAGTTGTTTATCCCAACGCGCTTGTTCGAATTCGATAAACCATTCACGGATTTTAGAAGTCATGATCACCCGTATTTCGTTACACTTCAACTTTTGAACAGTATTTGCCTTGTTGAAATAACTGCTTTTCGCAGTATAACAAACAATTTCAGGCCATCAAAACACATAAGCCCCAAACAGACCAGAGCGGACTCCCCCGTTTCAGACAAGCACCTTTGTCCTGAGTCTTACCTTTTCAAAAATTGTATCGGCAACCTATAGTGAATAGCCTCCTTCCTCTCAGCGTTCTGCTTTATCAAAAATCCTTTATCAGCACTGCCCACCGGCGCGAACGATCGACGCCAAGGCGGCAGTAGAGTCACAACAATCACAACAAGTTCCCGGAAATGCCCTGATCAGTCGATCCTGCATATCGGCATCATCCTTAAACACGGTCATCCAGACATTTTGTCGAGTTGCAATTGGGGCACGCTAACAGAAAATTATTCCAGTCAAGTTCACGAGCTTCTATTGGCCTCGCCGCGCCTGGCGATTGCTTTGGTTGCACAATTGGACGCATTATTGACTAATCGCTATGTGTACAAACAATACTATTGATTTACAAGGAATTACAAAAAAAGCAGCATTCTGAGAAAAAAGAGTGGCAAGTCTCATTTCCCATAGATTCTCTTCAGCTTCTCCTTGCGAAGATCAAGGTAGCTCTTTGCTCTATCGATGGGGCAAATAACCCATTTCGCGCAGCTTTTCGGCTATTGCTCGCAGCACGTCCAGCCCACCACCCCCAAAACGCTCAAGAATACGTACACCGCGCAGTGTAGTCGTATTGAACACCTCCCGCAATTTCTAATGATTGAGCAGTACATAAATGAATTGCGCTACCTCCAGATCGTCTGAGGTGACCCGGGGCTGCCCAGGGCGAGTAACTATAAGTGCCTGCTGTTCAGCACCCTCAAGGTTCACTTCCCAGGCAGAAATCCCATAGACCTTTGCCCCATTAAGAGTTGCGTTGCGAAGGTCAGCATTAACAAGAATAGCGCTCTTGAGATCGGCACTACAAAGGTTTGCACCATGCATACTGGCCGCACGCAGGTTGACACCAGCCATTTCAGCCTCAACAAGAGAAGCACCGTTGAGTTGAGCTCCGCTCAGGTTGGCTTCACGCAGTTTACAACCATCAAGACACGCGCCATTAAGATTGGCTCGCCTCAAATAAGCATCGTGGAGATCGTAGCCAGAGAGGTCGTGACCTTCTAACCGGGCGCCACGCAGAAACGGTACGATACCGGGATTCGCTATTCGCCAAGAATTCCAAACATCCCTTCCGCTTTATGATTATCGTGCAAAGCAAAAAATGGGAGCGATTACTTTCTCCACTTGCCAGAGCGGATTTCCGACACCTTATATGAGAGGCTTTCCATACAACAGGACACACCTTCCGAGCTTTTTTCGAACGCAACTGTGGCGTCACGACTGAAGCCCAGGTGCTGGGCATCAGCGATAGCATTGAGATCGGCGCTGAGGAACATAAACTCCCATCCTGCTTCTGCGCTTTTTGACTTGATCATCTTCTCCACCTGCTCTTTGTTGAACTCCCTGCTCGAATTTTCCTGGCCATCGGTGATGACGGCGACGATTACCTTTTCCGGCCGTTCATCATCGTTAAGTTTACCAATGCTCGCCTCAATGTCGTTGATTCCCCTTCCGAGCGCATCAAGCAACGGCGTGCTGCCTCTGGGAACGTATGTGTTCCGTGTCAGTGCCGAAACCTCTCTGATTGGCGTGAAATGGTGGATAACCTCGTAAGGATCCTGTGAATCGAACTGGACAAGCGTCAGAGTTGCTTCCCCTGAGCCTGCTTTCTGTTGTTCGACGAAGGCGTTAAGCCCTCCGATGGTGTCGTCACAAATTGACTCCATGGAGCCGCTGCGGTCGAGGATGACCGTGATGTGGGTGTAGCCCTGTTTTCTCATTTTTTCTCCCGTTTGTATGGTGTTGTCGTCGACTGGTTCTGTTACTTTGTCCAGATTTTCTCCAATGGGATTTGAGTAAGTTCTTTTCACGCTCTGCGTTCTAAAAAAGAACCTCACTTGTTCTATAGTAGAACTTTTTGTATCATAAAGCAAATGAAACACGAAAATATTGGACACAGGATCAAGCTGATCCGTTGCGCAAAGGGGTTGTCGCAAGAAGAGCTTGCAAGGCGGG
>CAIQGA010000075.1 GCA_903871235.1 uncultured Chlorobiaceae bacterium | reverse complement strand
GAGGAGTGGCAAATGTCCGTATTGAGGCATACAATGAAACTGCCGCAGTTTTATAAAAGAGAGAACTGAACGTGGCTCCAGTCCCATGCACTCTGGAACCCTGCCTGAGGAATGAGCTGTCGAAAGCTGACAAACTGCACTCAAAATGGAAACTCCCGCAGCTTTATTCGTACTGCGGGAGTGCTTTCAGAGAAAGGAGAGAGATGGGGGATCCAGCGACCACCCTTACTTGCCGGTTACAAACTTGCTGACATGGTCAAAAAAAGCACGCGCATCAAGTACGCCCACAATCCGGCTTTCCGCAATCTCCTTCCCGTTAGAATCAAAAAAGATCATACCTGGAGGGCCGAAGAGGCTGAAACGTTTCATCAAGGCTTTATCGTCCTCACTACTATCCGTCACATTAACCTGCAGCAACGTCATCCCCCCAAGCTGCTCCATAACCTTGGGGTCATGAAACGTGAAGTGATCCATCTCCTTGCAAGCAACACACCAGTCTGCATAAAAATCGAGCATGACCGGCTTTTTTGCAGAAAGCAACGCTTGATCCAGCTCTGCTACCGTCCGGATACGGGTAAAATGAACGCCCTTCTCATCTCCCTGACTTACAGTCGATCCCCCATGCATCTGCGAAAGCGGCTCAAGCGGATTGGTAGCACCGGCAGCAGCTCCAACAATCTCAAGTAACCCGATAACAAAAAGAACAAGGCCAAAGGTTTTTCCAAAACGGAGAGCAATCGTTAGCTTGGCGGTTGAGGCATTAAAAACGCCAAGAAAAACAGCACAAAGAATCGCAAAAGCGCCCCAGAAAAGCAAGACGGCCTGAGCTGGAAGAATTGGCGAAACCATCCAGATGGCAACGGCTATCAACAGAAGCCCAAACACATATTTCACGCCAATCATCCATGCACCGGCCTTGGGCAGCAAACTGCCAGCAGAGAGACCGACAAGCAGCAACGGCACACTCATCCCCATGGCCATCGAAAAGAGAGCCAGACCACCAAGAAGCACGTCACGCGTCTGACTGATATAGACCAGGGTTCCGGCAAGCGGCGCAGCAACACAAGGGCCAACAATAAGCGCCGACAAGGCACCCATAAAAAAAACACCGGCAAAACGGCCCCGTTTCAAGCCACCTGATGCTTTGCCAAGCTTGCTTTGCAGGGAGGTTGGCAACTGCAACTGATAAACATCAAACATGGAGAGAGAGAGGAGAACAAGCAGCAGCGCAAAAAGCACCAGAACCCATGGTTTCTGCAACGCTCCGGCAAGCCCTTCACCAGCAAGCCCGGCTGCAACACCAAGCGAAGTATAAACCAACGCCATACCGAGGCAATAGGCAAGCGCCATCAGAAAGCTGCGACGACGGGTAACATCTCCCTCGCCGACGATAATTGAAGAGAGAATTGGCACCATCGGCAAAACGCAGGGAGTAAACGACAAGAGCAGTCCAAAAACAAGAAAGGCAAGAGCAATTTTCCACAAACTTCCACCGGCAAGGGTCGCCGCTGCCAGAGAGAGATCATTGTCCGGCGCAGCCGCTTTCGAGGGCGCTGCTGATGCCGGCTTTTCAGCTTCAACAACTCCATTCCCCGCTGGAGTATCTGTCGGCTCACCATCTACCACCAGCAGACCCGGCTTGGCAGGATCAACCTTGAAAAGCTTTGTAATTGGCTGATAACAGAGTCCGTCCTCAGCACACCCCTGATAGGCAACAGTCAGCGTAAATGGCGCGTCAGCTTTGACAAGAGGCACCACTACATCCAGTTTGTCATGATAAATTGCAATTTTTTCATTAGTTGAAGGATCGGTAATCGTAATCCCCTGCGGAAGTACAGGAACCTTCACTTCAGCCTTGCCGCTTTCGACAGCGACCGTCACCCTGTCACGATAGAGCTTGTACCCTTTGGCAATATCCCAGTGCAGCAATACCGTACGGGAACTGTTCAGCTCAGCCGTTATTTTGAACGCCTGTTCAGGATCAAGAAATTCAGCCGCATAAGCGCTGCTAACCCTGAGGCAGAGAAGCATAAAAACAGCAAGCAGAGCACCCGCACGCCTCAGAACTGGATGGTTCATGTTTTTTTTTCGCATAAATAGTAAGAGTTATTGAGTTACGTCAGAAGCTGGAATTACGTGTTTTTATGATAAATTTTGCCCGACTGGTCAACAGCAAGGTAGCCCATCGCTGAATCCTCCAGAAAAGCCAGGGCATCCTCCCCTTTCAGCATTGCTATGGTTGTGCAACTTCCGGCAGTTATGGCCAAAGGAGCAACAACCGTAACTGAACGCCAATAAGTCACTGGATAGCCTGTCCGTGGATGAATAATGTGGCAATATCGATTACCCTCTACCTCAAAAAAACGCTCATAGTCACCGCTTGTCGCCAATGCACCAGTGTAGAGCGGAATCGACGCGATCGTGCACCCCTTTTGTCGAGGATCCTGAATCCCGATCACCCAGGGCGTTCCATCAGGCTTTGGCCCTACAAGCCGTATATCACCCGCCAGGTTCACGTAGCCATGCTTCACTCCCTTCGCAGCCACAATTGCCGCAGCCCGATCAGCAGCATACTCCTTGCCTACGCCTCCAAAATCAATCTCCATCCCAGCCTCAGGCAGACGAATGGTATTAACCTGCCGCTCCACCCTGTTCCAGCCGACAAGAGAGAGAAGTTCTGAAAGTCTGGCCGGTTCAGGCAAAATCGCCTTGCTGAAATCCCATGCATGGCGCAGTACCCCGGAGGTCATATCAAACAAACCATCGCTTATCTCATAAAGTCTGTCAGCATACCCAAAGAGTGATGCCGTCTCATCATCATACGCTACAGAGTCATTGCCCGCAGCAGCATTGATTCGGGAAACGATGCTCTCTGGGCGGTAACGCGAGTATTTGTACTCTATTCTCCCCACCTCTTCAAGCACAAGATTGGCTATGGAGTGCGCCTCTTCTTTGCTTTTTGACACAAGAACAGTCTCTCCGCTCCCCCCCATGGCATCAAATCCAAAACGATAAATCTCCATTGTCCACCTTTTTAAACTGTAAAAAGACTTTACCCGCCATCTACGTCCAACGTAAAGCCTTAACGTCAGATAGCAAAACCTTCAGTGAACATTCATCCATAATAGCCTCTCATTGCTTAAAGCATTATTAAAGGATGCTTAAAATTTACCAAAAAAGCGCAAAAATACACATCCTTTCAACGAGATCTCTTTTGAGATACCTGTGTGTGAATGAGCGACGGAAAAGTTTCATGAGAGCGAGAACGAAAGAAGAGCTTGCACAAACGATAAATGCCGTCTGGAATATCACTCTCGCAATACTCCCGACGGCATAAAATCTATCACCGGTTTACTTCATCTCAGGCGATGATATGGATATCCGAAGCAAGCAGCCCCGGATGGGAAGAGGTCCCGATAATTGCCACTTGCACCGCAGCAATAGAGCCCGTTCCATCTGCATCATAGTACAGCGCTCCTGTGGTGATGTTATAGATAATACGGTCACTGCTGTCATGAGCTTTGGTCACTCCGGCACCTGACCAGAACTGATCGGCATTCAACTCACCCTCGAATGCTCCAAGTCCGGTAAACACTGACTTGCTGAACTGAAGAGTATCCGATCCTGACGTAAAATCAGTAATGGTATCTTTGTTCGAACTGGCACTCGGAGCGGTGTTAAAGACAAAAAAGTCATCTCCTGCTCCACCGCTAAGCGTGTCATTCCCTTTACCGCCAAACAGGATATCACTGCCGGCACCACCAAACAACTTGTCATTGCCGGCAGCTCCATCGAGGATATCATTAAAAGCAGTACCTGTCAGCGAGTTTGCTCCGGCATTACCGGTTATCGACAAGGCATTCTGCACCGCTGAGGCATTCACATTCAGGGCCGTGGTGCCCGTTGTCACCGCCACTGCGGCTATTCCTCTACCGATAACCACTTTCTCAATACCGGTGTCTTCCGAATACAAGGTGAGTGTACCGGCCGTGGTTGCAGTAAATCGAACCTCATCAATACCGCTCAATCCAGTGTCAGCAAACTCATGCGAAGGGTGATCGGTAGCCAGACCAACAAGATACAAGTCAGACCCCTCGCCACCATCCAAATTGTCAACGCCCGCCTTGCCATCAAGAATATTGCGTGCACTGTTACCGAGAATGGTATTGGCAAGGGCATTGCCAGTACCATTAATAGCATCAAAGCCGATCAGCGTCAGATTTTCAATATTGAGACCCAGTGTATAAGTGACACTCGACTCGACACTATCCACACCCTGATTTGCAAACTCCTTAACGATGTCACCGATGTTATCAACACGATAGGTATCGTTCCCTGTGCCCCCCTGCATGGTATCCTTCCCAGCCCCGCCATCAAGAATATTATTTTCGCTATTGCCGATAATGCTGTTCGCCAGGTCGTTTCCGGTACCATTAATTGCATCACGGCCTGTCAGCGTCAGGTTTTCAACATTCTCTCCAAGCGTATAGTTGATACTCGACTTGACAGTATCAACACCCTGATTCGCCTGCTCCTGAACGAGGTCACTGGCACTGTCGACGATATAAATATCATTGCCAGTTCCTCCCAGCATGGTGTAATTTCCTCTACTGCCATCAAGAGTGTTATCCCGGCTGTTACCTGAAATAACCTGATTCTGATTACTTCCACCGTCACCATCATTATCACCATCACCACCATCACCACCATTATCACCATGACCATCACCATCACCATCACCATCATCATCACCATCATCACCATCATCATCATCATCATCATCACCATCGCCACCACCCGGCGTTGTTGTGGTAATGGTAAGTGCTGGTGAGAGACCGGCACTGCCATTATTTCCGGCTGTATCGCTGTAACTCGCATCGACAACAGTAATACTTGCGGCACCGGATGCCGTCGGGGTAAAGAGCGCCGTACGGGTCAGGCCACCGCCACTCAAGGTACCGAGGCTGCCGTTGAGCGTCGAAATATCGGCCAAAGTAAAACTCAAACCAGGATCTTCGCTGAACGTAAAGGTAATTGTTGCTGACTGACCAATGTTCAGCGAACTGGAATTGCTGGTTATGGCTACCGTCGGCGCCAGGGTGTCAATCACGTAGCTCTGAATCGCGGCTGTACCTGCATTACCGGCAGCATCGCGTACCTCAAGCTTGATGGTGCTGCTGCCTGACAAGGCAACTCCATCCCAGGAAATCGCTGTACCAGTAACTTTCCCGGAAATATCGTTCCACGAAACACCATTGTCGACCGACCCAAAAAGCTTCTCTTCTGCGCCAAGCAGAGCACTCAGTGTACCGGTTATAGTCTGTGCTGCAGTCGCAGTAACAAAGTCGGCTGCACTGCTGCCGGTATCTGCACTGATATCCAAAGCGCTTATCGTTGCCGTCGGAGCAAGGGTATGGAGGGTAAGAGAAGGGGTTGTACCGGCACTGCCTGAGTTAAAAGCCGTATCGGTATAACTCACATCAAGAACCGTAATACTCGCTGTACCAGCGGTCAGTCCCGCTGTTGGAGTAAAAATCGCTGTGCGGACAAGGCCGCTGCCACTCAGGGAGCCAAGAGTACCACCATCGACAAGAGTATCTGCCAACGTAAAGCTTGAACCGGGATTTTCACTGAAGGTAAAGCTGATCGTAGCGGTCTGACCTGCAAGAAGAGCGCTCTTGTCGCTCGTAATGGTGACTGTCGGGGCAAGCGTGTCGAAATTAACCACGGGGGTTGTGCCTGCGCTGCCCGCATTTCCTGCAGTATCAGTGTAGCTCCCGCTGGCAACCGTAATGCTCGCAGAGCCGGAGTTCACATCCGCCGTTGGCGTAAAGGTTGCCGTACGGGTGAGGCCGGTGCCATTCAGGTCACCAAGTGTACCTCCAGAGAAAGCAATATCTTCAGCCGCAAAGGTTGAACCAGGAGCTTCGCTGAAGGTGAAGGTGATGGTCGCCGTCTCACCGCTTTTCAGGGCACTCTTGTCACTCGTGATAGCTACCGTCGGGGCAAGCGTGTCGATACTGATCGAGGGTGTAGTGCCAGCACTGCCACTGTTTCCTGCGGTATCTGTGTAGTTGCCACCAGCAACCGTAATGCTCGCAGAACCGGAAGCGGTGCCCGCCGTCGGCGTAAAGATTGCCGTACGCAGAGTACCGGTGCCACTCAAGGCGCCAAGGCTGCCGCCAGTGGTGATAATATCCGTGCCGATAAAACTGATACCGGGATCTTCGCTGAAGGTGAAGCTGATGGTCGCCGTCTCACTGCTCTTCAGGGCACTCTTGTCACTCGTGATAACGACCGTCGGAGCCAGCGTGTCAATACTGATCGAGGGTGTTGTGCCGGCAGTGCCACTGTTTCCTGCGGAATCAGTGTAGTTGCCACCAGCAACCGTAATGCTCGCAGAGCCGGAAGCGGTGCCCGCCGTCGGCGTAAAAGTTGCCGTACGCACAAGGCCGGTGCCACTCAAGTCGCCAAGGCTGCCGCCAGTGGTAGTAATATCCGTGCCGATAAAGCTTGAGCCAGGATCCTCTGAAAAAGTGAAGCTGATCGTTGCCGTATCTCCACTTTTCAGTGCACCCTTGTCGCTTGTGATGGCTACCGTCGGAGCAACCGTGTCGAGCACGTAGCTCTGACTGGTGGCCGCACCAGCATTACTTTGTGCGTCGCGAACTTCAAGCTTGATGGCACTGCTGCCCGAAAGGGTCACCCCAGCCCAGGTAATTGCCATACCATCAACCATGCTGGTGATATCGATCCAGGTAGAGCCATTATCTACCGATCCAAAAAGCTTCTCAGTTGCACCCAGGGCAGTGCTGAGTGTACCGGTTATGCTCTGTGCCGCCTCCGTGGTGATAAAATCACTGTTGCTCGTACCGGTATCGTTACTGATGTCAAGATTGCTGATGGTGACACTCGGGCCAACATTGGTAATAGTGATTGAGGGGGTCGTTCCGGCACCGCCAGCATTCAATGCTGTGTCAGTGTAACTGCCGCTGGCAACCGTAACCGTCCCTGTACCGGGGGCGATAGTCGGGGTAAAGGTCGCCGTGCGCACCGTGCCGGTTGTGGTCAAATCGCTGAGGTTTCCACCGCTGGTGGTAACGTCAGAGAGCGTAAAGCTTGCACCAGGATCTTCACTGAAGGTGAAGGTGATCGTAGCCATCTGGCCAGAAGGGAGAGTACTCGTACTGCTGGTTATCGCTACCGTCGGGGCAAGCGTGTCAATGCTGATTGAAGGGGTTGACGCAGCACCGCCTGCGTTCAGTGCCGCATCAGTATAGGTACCGCTGGCAACCGTAATGCTCGCAGAGCCTGCGTTCACACCCGCCTCCGGCGAAAAGGTTGCCGTACGGGTGAGGCCGCTGCCACTCAAGCCGCTCAGAGTTCCACCGGTAGTTACAATATCGCCTGCCGTAAAGGTTGCAAGAGGATCTTCGCTGAAAGTGAAGGTTATAGTGGCCGTCTGGCCAGCGTTCAGGGCACTCTTGTCGCTCGTGATCGTCAGTGTCGGGGCAAGCGTGTCGATGGTAATTGAGGGGGACGTGCCTGCACCGCCTGCGTTCAGTGCCGCATCAGTATAGGTACCGCCAGCAACCGTAATGCTCGCTGCACCAGATGAAAGATTTGCTGTCGGCGTAAAGGTTGCCGTGCGGGTCAGGCCGCTGCCACTCAACGCACCAAGAGTGCCATTAACGGTCGTAATGTCTGCAGCAACAAAGCTGGCACCGGGATCTTCGCTGAAAGTAAAAGTAATCGCTGCGGTCTGGCTGGCACGCAAGGCGGTCGCACTACTGGTGATAGCTACCGTCGGGGCCAGCGTATCAATAGTAATTGAAGGGGTCGTGCCTGCGTTGCCCGTGTTACCAGCGGTATCGGTGTAGCTCGCATTGGCAACCGTAATGCTCGCTGCACCAGATGCAAGATTTGCTGTCGGCGTAAAGGTTGCCGTGCGGGTCAGGCCGCTGCCACTCAGCGCACCAAGGGTGCCGTTAACGGTCGTAATATCTGCCGCAACAAAGCTGGCACCGGGATCTTCGCTGAAGGTGAAGGTTATGGTTGCTGTCTGGCCGGCGTGCAAGGCTGTCGCACTGCTGGTAATGGCTACCGTCGGAGCAAGCGTATCAATGGTGATTGAGGGGGTTGTACCTGCACCGCCAGCGTTCAGTGCGGCATCAGTGTAACTCCCGCTGGCAACCGTAATGCTCGCAGCACCGGAAGCAAGATTTGCGTTCGGCGTAAAGATTGCAGTGCGGGTCAAGCCGCTGCCAGTCAGAGCACCAAGGGTGCCACCAGTGGTGACAATGTCGGATGCCGTAAAGGTGGCAAGAGGATCTTCGCTGAAGGCGAAGGTTATCGTTGCTGTCTGGCCAATTTTCAGGGCACTTGCACTGCTTGTGATCGTTAGTGTCGGTGGGGTAGTATCCGCCGAAGCGTAAGAGAGCGTGACAATCTTGTCCGCAAAAACAAGTGTTTCAACACTCTTGAGTGTAAACGTAAACAGTTTGCCACCGCTGCTTGCTCCGGATACCACAATCAATCCGCTGGCGTTGACAGGTGCTATGGTAAATCCTGTGCTCTTATAATTTGTCCCATACTGACCACCCCCGTTATTCAACGTCAAGGTATCATTGCCGATAGCACCATCAAAATAATAAGTAGTGCCAGAGGCTGGTTTTCCACCGTTACCAAATATATTAAACGAATCAGCAGCAGCAGTACCTGTGTACGAATACGTATATGCCATAACTCTCCCTGTATTGGTTAATTGTGCCTGTAAATTCCATGTACTCCTTTACCAAAGGAGTTTTTAACAATCGTGAACGAATATTCTTTAATAGTAGTTCATTCAACCTTAAAGCGATATTAACTTCGGCTTAAATTTTGCCTAAAAGCACAAAATAATTGCGCAGTCTTCGTTAAAAACAGCTATATGTCGCCATTAAGATTGCGGCATCCCAAAAAATGTCCTTACCAGATTTTGCAGGAGTCGGACTGTAAAGAGGGAAATTTCCGATACGCCTGTGAAGGCAGGGAAAGATTCAAGTGAGCAATGACCGGGGAGATAACCGCAAAGCCAGCAAGCTACCCATTCCTCTTGCAAGAATGGGTAGCCAGCAAGCCTGAGTGACGCCTGAGGGTTACTATATCTCCCGTGAGAGGCCAAACTGAATAAAGGTCGCGCTGAAGGGCGCCAGTCCATGGTCGCCGCCACCAGTCATGCACCAGCCTGCACGCTGCTCATAGTTCTCATACTTGAGATCGACCAGCCAATCCTTGGCAATCCTTTTCTCAACCTTGATACCAAGCGTAAGTGCTCCGAAAGCGGACAGTCGCTGGTCAACGGAAAAAAGACCCGGTGGCGGAAAACCAAAAGGAGTTGGCCGATAAAAATCAGCCGCAGTCTGGGAAGAGAACCGCGCTGAAGGAATTACCGTCAAACCATTCCCCAACTGCTGAACATATTCCAGACCAAAGGTATGGGCACGGATGCCGAAGGTATCGGTATAAAAGCGATACGAGAGCCTGCTTGTACCGTCAGGACCATCAAAATGGTGATTCCACCGGGTCATGACTGTCTTGCTCTCCCGCCTGTCAGGCCTGAAGTCCGCAAATTTATAGGGATCGTTAAAATAGCCCCTACCCTTGGAATAGCCGAGGTTCACCTGCACGATATCCTGCTTTGTCAGGATCTGGGTAACACCAATAGTCCCGGAAACAGTTCGTTTATCTTCAGTGCGACCCGCATCCTCCCAATCCTCTTTGTTGGCATCAATGGTGTCGGTGGTATAGCTGCCTCCGAGGGTAAAGGTTGTATTCTTGTCTTCGGTCGAAAGGCTTCCCTGAAGAGAATAACCACGAGAAATGTAATCATTCTCTTCGGAATAGCTGCTTCCAGCCGTCACACTCCCCTTCGAGAAATAGCGGGTAACACTCAGGTCGCCAGCATAGCGCTGTTCCCTGATTGGTGACGCACCGGAAAGCATATCAGGTTCAATAAAGCTATGATAGAGAGGAGATGCCCCTGTAACTGAGTCGTAGGTGTAGGATGTGCTTATCGACCACTTGCCAGCGATTGGTACCATAGCCGAAACCGTATAGGCATTAACGCCCATACGATCCTCGCCTGGCTGACTGTCTTCGTAGTTAAGGTATTTAAAGGCAACAATGCCGCGTTCCGGTGCAGCCTCTGCAAAAGCGGCGTTCGAAAATGGCAAGGCCATGGCAGCAGCAAAAAGCGCTGCGCCAAGGGCATGAGTTTTTTTTGTCTGGAGTGATTTCATAAGAGTATCATGAAAATGAAAATGAAAAATCAGGTTAATTGCAACCGCAGCCGCCACCGCCTACCCCGGCACCACCGGAAGCGGCCTCTTTGCTGCTGTAAATATGCTCGGTGTACTTGTTGTCGAGCGGATCACCCTCAAAGGTCATCTCAGGCCTTGCGAGAGTCTCTTTTTCCCACGGCTGCACCGCTGGCCCGATTGAGCAGCCAGACAAAGCAAGCATCAGCAACAGAAGAGCGTAAAGGGGGTTAAGCAATACATTTTTTTTCATTTTTTTGCCTCCAGTGCAGCTTTGATCTGTTTTTCAAGTGGTTCACGATCAGCTTCTTTAAACCCTTGATGCTGAAAAATAATTTTGCCATCCCTGCCCACAAGAAAACTGGTCGGCATACCCTTGACTCCGTAATTTTTTGGTGTCACCCCTTTTGACTCAAAAGCAACGGTGAAGTGAGCCGGAGTCTCGGCCAGAAACTTTTTTGCATCCTCGGTTTTGCTGTCGAGATTGACGCCGATAATCTTTAACCCCTGTGCCCTGTACTTGTCCTGCATGGCATTCATCCACCCGAACGACTGCTTGCAGGGACCGCACCACGATGCCCAGAAATCGACATACACAACCGAGCCCGCCGTACTCGCAAGCTCCACCGTCCCCTGCACTCCCGGCAGGCTGAAATCAGGCGCCTTGCTCCCGACCTCAAGCGCATAAGAGGTGCCGTTGCAACTCAAACACAAAAGGGAGGCAAAGAGAACCGTTTTGAAGGTTTTCTTCGAAAAAATCACCATAGTCGTAGGGTTTTGATTAGGAAATGGACCAAACAAAGCACATCACGGTACGCCCGTAGAGCTTGCAGGCATCCCGAACATAATTTTGAACTCTTATGTTACGCAATAAAAGCTTAAAACGCTATTAGCTGATGCTTAAAATTCACTTAAAAAAGAGGTAATCATTGAGGCAAAAAGAAGGGACAAAAAAGAGATGCATATCCATACAGAATGAACATGCATCTCTTTCACAAACGGCCTCTCCCCGGAAATCAGGAGAACCAAATCAGCAAATGATCAGAAGCCCGCTGTAACAGACAGGGCAAAGGTATTCTGATTGGTAACATGTGTCTGAGCAAGCGTCTCTTTCTCAAAAAAGGTGTAGGTACCTGTCAGCAAAACGGCCGGAGAAATCCATGCGGTAATCGAAGGTTTAATGGTCGGCTGATGGGTGTCGACCCTTGATGCAAGCACGTTATATTTCTTGCCATTAGCTATGTCCGCATAGGAGATCTTTGCAAAAAGCCAGGGGTAGATAAAGTAGCCTGCGTCAATCTGGAAGTTGTTGAGGTCAAGATCACGGTCATGACTTACAGCGGCGCCAGCAAGGAGACCATGGTAGGCGCCCTGGATATCAGCACCGTACACCAGGGTTTCACCCTCAAAATTGGCTGTAAAACCCTTCTGGGCTGGCGTGATGAGACGACTCTTTGCATGAGAAAGTCCGACACCGAACGACAACTGGTTGTCAAGTCCGTTGTAGGGGTTGCCGAGCTCTCCGTTGGCTCCGCTGAGCAAGCCTGCACCAATAAGCTTCACTTTTGCACGCACATAGAGTATGTCATCAATGGCATTCACTGTTGCCGAAGGTACTGGTGCAGCCGTTTGCTTTGCACCCATGCTGGTACCGGCAACAATGGAGTAACCACCTGTCTCGCCTCTTGTAAAATTCAATTCAGCGTAGGTTACCGGCTGAGGCAGAACAGTGTTGACGTTGACGACACCACCGGCACCAGTACCGTTCCATGCAGAGTTGCCTGCGGGGCTGAAACTGTTACCCAAAGCAAAGTTGAAACCGGGAGAGAACTGCCAGACAGCCCTTATGCTGGCTGTAATATTAGTGTCCAGACTTACTTTGGCTTCATCGATTTCTTCAACGTTACCGCCAAATCCGGAGATCTGACCAAACACAGTAAGGTTATCACCGACTGACGCACCATAAAAAAGCGAAGCGGTTGGTACTGCAATGGTAAACTCTTTTTCTGCGCCACGAGCACCGGTAACAACGTTGTGGGTTGGTGACTTTTGGTTAAGAAGGGTACCACTGAGCACGACGCCTAGCGGATCAAACTGGGGGTAGCCCCCTGATATTGGAGCATTCGGGAACTTTTTATCCCAGTCAGCCGTACCAATTTTTACCTGTTTCTGACGGGTAAATGCCTCGTCGTTTCCTCCGGGCAGGCGGTAGCCGTTGTTCTTGAAAGCTTCACCGACGGCATTTCTCTGCGGCATGCCGGAGTGGCACATGTAGCATGAGGTGTTGTATTTTCTTGCCCATGACGGTATTGCAGAACCCTCTGTGCTCCAGAACAGAGCCGGAACCATACAGACAGACACAATACTTGCAAATGTCGTTTTTTTCATAAGCCGACTACTCCATGTTTTTTGATTGAATTGAATTGTCTTTTTTTTGCCAACAACGGTATAAAAAAACAAGGATGTGCTTCATGAGCAAATCCCCGGGTGACACAGCCCTTCGTTGTTAGTCAACCAAATATTGAGTAACAGCCCGAAAAACGCATCATACTTGATTTTATTTAATTCTCATTACATTTCCAAAATTTTAAAAAAAGCTGATAAAAAAAGCTGATAAAAAAAGGCGAAAAAAACCTTTTTCACAACAGAAAAAAGGGGTATCCCACAGGCAGTAGTTACGCATGGCAACAAGGGCGACCTAACAATTGTTAACTGTTAAATAGCAGTACAGACCGCAAATAAAAAAAGATGGAGGAGTTTTACAAGGTAAAACAGGCCTTGTGTCAAGCACTTTTACAACGTTTTTTTTGGTACAACTCGACCAAAGATAGGAAAAAAAATACAAAACAAAAAATCGGATCTCTTTCAAAGATCAAGTAGTGTGGTGCCCCCGATGAGACAAAATGGCTATTTTTGTTTATTTTCACCCTCCAGCTCCCTTCTATTTTGTCTTTTGTTCACAGGAAAGGATGCGTGCAATTTCCCTGAAAAAACGGCTGAAGTTTCTCTCCTTTTGTCCCTTTTCGGTAGATGAACGAATAGAGGGCGCTTTTGGTAGATTGAAACGGCAGCGCTCAAGCAGAGCCGGATGGCGTATGGTCGGTATGATAGTTTCAAATATCAGTTACTTTTCGCATTTACACTAACAAGGTCTCTTCCAACAGGTAGTCATTATGGTCGATTTTCCGCGTCATTTTTTTCAGCCTCCCTGGGAGTTCAGGGAGTCTTCTCTTTTTACGGCTGTCGCCGTCATTACAGGTTTTATTATTCAATATGCCGCTTTGGGCAGAGGCGTTCCCCAAACCCATTTGCCCTATAATGCACTTTTTCTCGGCCTCTTCGCTGTTGCTGTCATAAGCGCGGGGCTTGCATTCAGAAACAACGCTTTTACTCAATGGCTGGGTGGAATTCCGCTCGGACTTTGCCTTCTTGTCGCAATAGCCCTGCTATCCCTGATTGGAGGGATTTTTCCGCAGACTGCTAATGCTACACCAGAGTCAATCTACCAACAGTTGCAAATGACTCGAATGTTTCCGGGTGCAACAATCGAACAGTTGCAACAGATTACGTCACTTTATCTCCAGTTAAGGATAAACCAGATCTTTTCAAGCTGGCCCTTTGCGCTCACCATCCTGCTCTTTCTCGCAAACCTGGGCCTTTCGCTCTCGTGGAGGCTGGTGCCCTTCAAAGTGCAGAATCTCCAGTTCATCCTCTTTCATGCGGGCTTCTGGATCGCACTTTCATGCGGGATTTTTGGTGCTCCCGATCTGCAGCGCCTTGTCATGAAGGTTGATGAGGGCCATGAGAGCAGCATTGCCTACTCCATGGAGAGCGAGGCGCCGCTGCAACTCCCTTTTTCAGTCTTTCTGCACGACTTTTCGCTTGAAGAATATCCGCCACAGCTCTTTTTGTTTGACCCCCGCAGCGGCCAGCCCCTTGAGGAACTCTCGAAGGCGACAACCCTTGTAAAAAAAGGGATTACCGCTTCATGGAAAGGTGTAACCGTTGAGGTGCTCGACTTTATCCCCTGTGCGCTCCCCGGAAATAACGGCATCCCCGAAGCGGCAGATCGCACTGCAGGAATTGCGTTTGCGAAGGTGAGGATCAGCAGTAACGCAGCACCTGTTGAGGGGTGGATCAGCACGGGCAGCCCCATGCTGAAACCCTATGCCATGCCCTGTGGAAAGCTCTTGTTACTCATGACTGCGGGATCGCCCAAAGCCTTCCTTTCAGATGTCACCGTACATGATAGAGAGGGGAGACAGACAAAGGCAACTCTCGAAGTGAACCATCCGATCACCTTTATGGGCTGGAAGCTCTATCAGATGGGTTATGATAACCAGGCTGGCAGGTGGTCAAAGTACAGCTTGATTGAAGTAATTCATGACCCCTGGTTGCCGGCAGTCTATCTCGGCTTCTTTATGATTATGGCAGGGAACATACTCTTTTTTTGGAATGGTATTAAACGAACAGAGGGTGCATCATGAGCGTTGATTTTACTACAGCCGCCAAAGTGGCTATTACTTGCTGGGCGATTGGCACCCTGCTGAGCATTCTCGGCAGAAGAACTCCAGCGCTGAAATTCCCGGCCTTTTTTCTCTCGCTTGGAGGGTCGCTGGTCATGGGAGCCTTTATCGCCTGGTACTGGTTACTGCTCGACCGTCCACCGCTCAGAACGCTTGGCGAAACACGGCTCTGGTATGCCGCACTTATTCCTCTTGTCGGCTTTCTGGTTGAATACCGCTGGAAGATTGGCTGGCTGAAATACTACTGCATGGCGCTGGCCACTTTTTTTCTCTGCATTAATATGCTCCATCCCGAAGTGTTCGATAAAACGCTCATGCCTGCCCTGCAGAGCCCCTGGTTCATTCCGCATGTCATCGTCTATCTGGTTGGCTACGTGCTGCTTGCAGCCTCCTCTCTTACCGCACTGCACAACGTTTCACTCCAAGTGAGGCAGAAAGAAAATCGTGCCGGGGAGTCGGTCTCACACTATCTGGCGCTGCTTGGCTTTGTGCTGCTCTCGTTTGGTCTGATCTTCGGTGCGCTCTGGGCGAAAGAGGCGTGGGGTCACTACTGGACATGGGATCCCAAAGAGACCTGGGCCTTCCTCTCCTGGATAGCCTACCTCGGCTACCTGCATGCCTGGCGCTACAAAATTGACCGGGCAAAACTGCAATGGTATTTGGCCCTCTCCTTTGTAGTGCTTCTTGTCTGCTGGTTCGGAGTCAACTACCTTCCCTCAGCCGCCAACAGCGTCCACACCTACTCTCAGAGCTGAGAAGCTTTTCGTCACGTCCGGCACCCTGGCCCGGACGTGACATCCTGACGTTCTCCCCCAAAAACATCTTCCGTTCTTAAAGGGTATTAACCGGGATCACCAACCACGATGATATTTTTTTGAATCTTTTAAGTTAATCTTAATAATTCTTTAAGGATTGTCCTGTTAAGTTGTGAGCGGAAAAATAATAACGGCATAATGCCAGTTTATCCAAACAACAACACTCTAACAGAAACTTTCCATGAAACAAAAAATGAAACAGAACACCATGTACGGGTTACTTATTCTGGTAATCACCATGTTAACATCCCTCACGTCAATACAGGCACAAGGGGAGTCACTACCTGTTGATATCGACGGCAATGCCTACAGTTTCCTCTCTATCGGCAAAAAAATATGGCTGCGTGATAACCTGAACGTCTCAAGGTACAAAAATGGCGATCCCATCCGCCAGGCAAAAACCGATCAAGAGTGGCTTGATGCCGCCGCGAAAAAAGAGGGTGCATGGTGTTACTACAAGAACGATCCGGCGAATGCAAAAGAATACGGTCGCCTCTATAACTGGTATGCCGTGAACGATGCACGCGGGATTGTTCCATCAGGCTGGCATTTACCAACCAAAGAAGATTGGATGGAGGTTGCAACCGTTTTAACAGGAAGTTCTGCTTCCGAAGAAAAAAAGTTACATGCACTCTCAACATGGCGTTACCCGGCTCTTGCCGTCGATAACTCCATCCATTTTCATGCAGAGCCTGGCGGCCTCAGAGGAACGGAAGAGATGGCATTCCTCTTTCTGGGTGAAAGCGCCTTTATATGGGCCTCTTCAGAGCAGGCACCGAACCTTGCCTGGTATGCACAATTCGACTTTCATAATGCCGTCATAACACTATCTGCCCAGGAAAAAATGACTGGCAGTGCTGTGCGTTGCATTAAGGATTAACAAATTTTTCCGCAAGACAACAGCTTCGCCATTGGGGAGAATCCATCCGGATTCCCCCCGTTTTTTTTATTATCCGGTGTTCTCAATCCCAATAACTGAGAGGGAGACATAAGGTCACTTTCCGATGCAGAAACGCTCGAAAATGAGATTGATGATCTCCTCGCTGACCACTTTACCGGTGATCTCGCCGACGTAATTAAGGGCTGAACGAAGCTCGAAAGCAATAAGCTCCGTTTCAGCCTGGCGGGTGATCAACTCCTGTGCATTTGCAAGGGCATCGAATGCGTTACGGAGCGCTTCGTAATGACGCAGGCTGGTGACGAGGACACTTGCCTCCTGTTGCTTGTGCAACCCCTCCGCCATGTTGCTCATCAACTGCCTGAGCCCCTCAAGCCCCTCTCCCCTTGCAGCGGCTATGGCGCATACATCGCAGCCGGTTGCGGCATGAAGATACTGAAGTCGTTCGGAGCTATACATGGTCAGGTCGGTTTTATTAGCCACCACAATCAAGCGTGCGCTGCTGTAACGCTCCTGAAACTCATGAATCGCAACAACTTCATCAAGAGAGTCTTCAAGGCTGATGTCAATGAGGTAAAGAATCAGATCCGCTTCGGAAATTTTTTTGTAGCTTCGCCTAATCCCTTCATGCTCAATCTCCTCGCCCCCTTCCCGCAGTCCGGCGGTATCGGTGAGGCGAAAGAGGGTTTTATCATGAATAAAACACTCCTCAATGTAGTCGCGGGTTGTGCCTGGATGATGGCTCACAATGGAGCGCTCTTCGCCGAGCAGCGCATTGAGCAGTGTTGATTTTCCGGCATTCGGCTTTCCGGCAATGACGGTTGCAACGCCCTCTTTCAGTATTCTGCCATGCTGATAGGAGTCAACAAGTCGGCGCAGCTCTTCCTGCATCTCCCTGAGCTCCTCCTGCAGCTCCGTGCGGCTCTGAAACTCAACCTCCTCTTCACTGAAATCGAGCTCAAGCTCGAGGAGGGCGCATGAACGCAGAAGCGAACGCCGCATGGTGTCAAGCCGCAGGGAAAGCGAGCCCTGCATCTGTGTCACGGCAGTACGAAAAGCCGATTCCGAACGGGCATGAATCATCTCGCCAATCGCCTCGGCCTGCAAAAGATCTATGCGTCCGTTGAGAAAAGCCCGCCGGGTAAACTCTCCGGGCTCTGCCAGCCTGCACCCCCCGTCGAGCAACACCTTCAAAATGTGCTTCACCACAACCGGCCCACCGTGGCAACTGAACTCAACCATATCCTCCTTCGTGAACGAGTTTGGTGCACGAAACACAAGAGCAACCACTTCATCAATGAGTCCTTCACTGTCGTGCACCGTGCCGAAATGGGCCCTGAACCCTTTTGATTGTACAATGCGAAAGGCCGGATTGTTTTTTTTACGAAACACGTTCTGGACAATATCGAAAACCCCGCTGCCGCTGATACGGACAATGGCAAGGGCTCCGACACCAAGCGGTGTGGCAATGGCGGCAATCGGGTATCCCTGTTCTGGCTGGATGATGGGCGTGGGCATGACGTTCAGATATCAAAATTGTGAAGGTACGGCTCAACCAACCCTCTTGGGGCAAGTATACGGAAATAGCGGCAAGAAAGAGTAACTTCAGCCACAGTTCGATGATGAAACCAATAGAAAAGAAAATGAAGCGATGGCTGAAAAAAGAACGACCGAGCAGTTGAAGGCTGATATTGTAACAGAGAGGGAGAGAACCCTTTCGGAGCAGTTCGAGCGCACCCTGAGCCTTGTCAACGTGTTGCGCCAGGAGTGCCCATGGGATCGCAAGCAGACTATGGAGTCGCTGGCTCACCTGCTGCTCGAAGAGAGCTACGAACTGATTCACGCCATCGACCAGCAGGATGAGGTGGAGCTGAAAAAAGAGTGCGGTGACCTCTTTCTACATCTCGCCTTTCAGGTTCTCCTCGGCGAAGAGCGCGGAAGCTTCTCCTTTGACGAGGTTTTTGAAGCGCTCTGCCACAAGCTCATCAGCCGCCATCCGCACGTCTTCGGAGAGGTCATTGCTGAAACAGAGCAAGAAGTGCTGCAAAACTGGGAAAGTCTCAAGCTCAAGGAGGGGCGCAAGAGTATGCTCGATGGGGTGCCTAATGCGATGTCGGAACTCTTGCGCGCCTACCGTGTACAGAAAAAGGTTGCCGGAGTCGGCTTCGACTGGCCAAGCGATGAAGGAGTGCTCGACAAACTTGCCGAAGAGGTCAGGGAGTTGAAAGAAGCCACAAGTAAAGAGGAGCGGGAGGAGGAGTTTGGCGACCTGCTCTTCACCCTTGTCAACTACAGCCGCTTCATCGGCACAAACCCCGAAGACGCCCTCCGCAAAGCCACCAACAAGTTCATGGGTCGCTTCCGCCACATTGAGGAGAAGGTTCAGGAATCTGGCCGCAACTGGCAGGAATTCAGCGCAGAAGAGCTTGACACGCTTTGGATGCAGGCAAAGAAACAATAAACTTATAAATCATCGGGCCGATAGGACTTATGGGAGAAAACCTAAAAAAAGGCAAAAAAAAAGCCCCTCATTTCTGAGGGGCTTTTATAAAAACTCGGCGACGACCTACTCTCCCGCTTTTAGGCAGTACCATCGGCTCTCCAGGGCTTAACTACTCTGTTCGGAATGGGAAGAGGTGATCACCTGGGAAAAAGTCGCCGTAGAAACGGCAGACAAAGAAGCAATAGACACTTTTTGTAAGTGCTCTTTGTAAACATATAAACTTTCCTGTCACGGGTGTTGCTACAGACTCAACACTAATAAAAAATGGTTAAGTCGATCGGCTTATTAGTACTACTCGGCTGAACACATTACTGTGCTTACACCTGTAGCCTATCAACCAAGTCATCTTCTTGGAGCCTGATGGGGAAATCTCATCTTGAGGCGAGTTTCGCACTTAGATGCTTTCAGCGCTTACCTCAACCAAACGTAGCTACCCAGCTATGCCACTGGCGTGACAACTGGTGCACTAGAGGTTTGTTCGTCCCGGTCCTC
>CAIQGA010000074.1 GCA_903871235.1 uncultured Chlorobiaceae bacterium | reverse complement strand
TATATTTCATTTTTATGTTCCGATTAATCTCTCCGAATAACCACTTTTTTTGTGGTAATGGAAATCTATATGCGATAAAATTGATAGCTGGGATTAATTGATAAGATGTTGTTTTGCATTTCCAAATCTGGAATTGCTGCTGCTGAGGCTGATACTTCTTTGGTTATAAGGATATACACGCTATTATTGCCTCACCCTGTCTTTTTGTGTGCGAATAAAACATATACAATAGTTTTACTTTTACATATGTTTTTCATATAATTTTTCCATAAGGGTGTGGCGGCTGCACGATGGCGGTGCGCACCACTGGTTTATCCTGTTGTTGTTCCAGTTCAGTGGGGGGGGGCGAGTTCTCTTGGTTTCTCAACTGTTCAGCCATTGGGCGTCGCAAGGTCTTTGCAAAATCTGAGGAGGGGGGCATGCGTTCTTGAGGAGTGTCTGTACGTTTCGGATGCGGTAGAGTACACGTATGTATACAATTATTGTCGGCTGGTTAAAGTAAGAGTGAGCTCAGATAGAACTTCCCAAGTATTTTTCATTTCTAAAAGTGGGATACTGACATGAAAAAAAATAAAAGTTTTTTAGGTATTCTTGGATTTAATATTCGAATCGAGCGCCATCGAAAAGGGTATTCACAAGAAGATTTAGCTGATCATTCCGGTTTGCACAGAACATATATTGGAGTAGTTGAAAGAGGTGAAAAAAACATCTCTATCTTTAATTGCCTGAGAATTGCAAATGCTCTTAACATCAGCCTTCACGATCTGATTCGTTCTTCAGAAGAAAATTTTTTTCAAAATCATGAAGGGTTAGATCAGCTAAAAGATATAAAGAGTAGTTGCCAGTTTAATTTTGATACATAGTGCCTGAAAGAAAACCCTTGTTTTTTGAAAATCTGACAACCTCCCGTCGGATCAAAAACCGTTTTTAATGATCAACCAACGGCGTTTTTGTGTTAATCGGGAGACACCACGGGTAAGCTATTGAATTTTGCTCCCAGAAGCGTCATAATAAACGGATCTCTCCCTGCGAATTGGTAAAAAACTCTTTTTTTTGGAGAGAAATCAGGCCGTTTTTTTGTAAAGCTCTCGATGTCGCTTCGCATCCTGCTTGAACATGAGCGCTTCATAACGATGAATATTGCGAGCCAGCACAGCAAGAGCAACATAGCGATTGAATCCTTTGATGCCATGATCGAGGCATATATCCAGACCGTGAACCTCAAGCGCATTAATTGCTGATTCGACTGCCGAATGTTGCCGTCGCAGTTTCCTGAATTCTGGCTCAGATTCATGAGCTTTGGCGATTTTTGAGAGCTTGCCTTTTTTTGGCATAACCACTCTTTCAAGAAGCACTTTCAGGTCGCGCTGGTTATCCGGGCTATGAAAACCTTTGTCGTAACTGATTGATCGCAAGTTTGGAAAACGTTGCTTGGTTTCTTCGATAATGGATACGGCTATATCGCTATCGGTAACTTTTTCCATGACCTGATGATGCAGTATAAAACGATACTGATCTTCGATAATACAGACCCGTAATCCCAACTCAATCGGCACTCCCGCCTTGCCTTTACTGATCCATTCTGTGTGTGGCTGGAAAATTGAAAAAACTTTCTCCGCATGCGGAATAACCTCTTCATTTATCCGACGGCGAATTTGCCCCATTTGCACCTCAGCATGAGCAATATAGCCTTTAAGCTGGCTGAGCCGAAACGGATTTAAGCCACCAAGTTCTGCGCCGGTACGCACTGCCCGTTGTAACTGATAATCGACTGCTGCAAGGTAATCGAGGAGCGCTTGCTTTATTTGTTGATCTTTGAGAGCCTTCTTTTCCGGCTTTTTTGATGTCGAGTGCTTGAGCTGTTGCACAACACGACGCATTCTTTTGATATGTCGGATGTTATGATCGTATTGGCGCCATTGGCTTAATCCTTCATCAAAAGACCATTTCGCACATACCTTAATGGCTTTACGAATGGCATCGAACAACTGGCTGGTATCTGCAGGAAAGTGAACGTTGGTTTCTACCACAAATGAATTACCTCGGGCCATTAAAGGTAAGAGATTTTCTTCCTCTTTTTTTTTACTAATGTATGACCTGCAAGGACAATTTCCTGGTTAATTCGGTCAAGCAATTCGGGGGTAAACAGTCGAACATTATCCTTGATGGTCTGGAGTTCATAAGATGTTTTATCAGTCACAATCGTTGTGACCAAGCATCTGGCGAAGCGTATCGTGGTGATTGACCAATTCATAAAGCCGATCGTAATCAGCGTCGATTCCCAGTCGAACGACACCCAGTACCAAAATTGCCCATTGCTCCATACCGGGATGCCCAGTGTTTGGGTCAGCTTTTCCTTCTCCTTTTTTCCGTTCAGGACGTACCTCTTCAAGAATAGCAAAAACACGTTTGCGCAATTCCTCGTTAGTATAGATTTCCTGAAGGCCCCTCAAGATTTTTGGGATATCATCTCGTGACTTCGGATCGAAAACAATGGCAGAAATATCGGTAAGACCGAACATCATTTGGTGGTTGATGACGCTACGCATAGTGAATTTCGCAAAACGAAGTTTGGAG
>CAIQGA010000073.1 GCA_903871235.1 uncultured Chlorobiaceae bacterium | reverse complement strand
TATATTTCATTTTTATGTTCCGATTAATCTCTCCGAATAACCACTTTTTTTGTGGTAATGGAAATCTATATGCGATAAAATTGATAGCTGGGATTAATTGATAAGATGTTGTTTTGCATTTCCAAATCTGGAATTGCTGGTCTACATTAGAGTTCATGTCTGGATTGAGATAACTTGCGTATTGCCCATTGAGAAAATCGTCTACCAGAATATCTTTTGGAAGAATACGAAGGTAGTTAAATTCCCATCCTGAGAAATGGCGCTGCAGCAAGGGCTTCACATCGAAATCCCCTGCCCGATTCACCACCATCATCTGGTTGCCTATGCATGTGCCATCGGATTTCAACAGACGCGCCACATGTGGTAATTGTTCTTCAAAACACTGCTGACCAAGTGGTCCTGCTTCGGCATGAAGGGCCGGATGAAATTCTTCGCACGTAGGATTATAGGGTGGTGCAATAATGACAAAGTCAAACTTACCATCCTCAAGCATTTCTTTGTAACTGCAATTTAAAAACTGAACTTCGCCAGGCGCCGGTTCTGTTTCAGTGATTGGTATCTTATTTGTTCGGGCATTTTGTCGGGCAAAGCGAAGCGCCCGCGCTGAGATGTCAATGGCGACTACCCGGCAGCCACGTTTGGCTGCATAAATTGCGAAAACACCCGAACCTGTGCCAATGTCTAGAACCCAAGCTCCAGAGTGCTCCCTGAGCGAAGGATCCATCATACGGCACATAAAGACTTGTTCTTCTTCTAAAATCGGCAACACACGTTCCCAGCGAGGATCCGTGATTCGGTCGGCTTCAATAGTGATTCCATCGAAGAACGCTACGCCTCTGTTCATATCAGCAAGGCAGGGTTCCCATGTGGTCAAAGGTTTCATGTTAAATCTACGTCTCGCAGAGATTAATTTGTTGGAGAATCAGGGACCAGCTTCCCACTCCTGTAAACACCAACCTCAAGCGGGGTAACCATGTCACCATCAGAGTCGAACCGAATTGGGCCGGTAATCCCTTGCACATTCACAGCACGAAGTGCGTCAATCCACTGTTCATTTGAAGCCGGCAGCTTCAGCCCAAGGGACGCAGCATGAATTGCTCCAACCATGTCGTAAGCGAATGCGTGGGTGTAAAGCGGCGGATGACCATACTTAGCAATAAACCGCTCCCTCCATTTGGCAATGGTCTCTGATTCGGTTCTTGTTTCAAACAAAGGGGCTACAATCCTGATCCCTTCAATCTCATCGGCACCAAGGATCTTCGCAGCATCAAGCAAATCATATGTAGCAATTGTGTTGCCGTCCTTAACAACCCCTAATGGGCGAAGTGAGCGAATAAGACCGACAAGATCACTCTGGAAACCGTTCAGAATAATCAGATCAGGTTTGAACTTAGCGATCTTTACTGCGATGTCCTTGAAGTCGCTTCTTCCAAAATCGTAAGCTTCAACTAATATGTCGCCACCCTCCTGGTTTTTCAACTGCGGGACGAGGATCTTTTCAAATTCCTCGATTGTGTGAGGAAGCTGGACATAGGTAATGGCGATACGTTTTGCTCCTCGGCGCTTGATGTAATCAAGGTAAATAGGAGGTTCAATTTTGTAGCTCACCCAAGTACGGAAGTTGTTCTTTGATTTTTGATTGATCTTAGCATCGAATATCCAGACAAAGTGTGGAAGCCCTTCTTTCGTGACCCCATCCATAATAGCCATAGTTTGTGGCTTCACGCCAGAAACGTAGATATTTGGATTCTCCAACAAGTGCTTTTGAAAAATACTTACAGACGCTTTGGGATCACTGGCGTTGTCTTGCCAATCAATAGCAATCTTTCGACGTGATGTATCATCGGATAACGATAGTTCATCTAACGCCATGCTTGCTCCTTCGCGCACAGCGACGCCATAGGTCGCAAGTGGACCTGACATAGGAAGGTTTGCAGCAATTTTAATACCTGCTGGCTTAGCCGTGTCTGGCTTCTGCCAGAACCAAATCCCGCCAATCAAAATTGCTGCCGCCAAAATGGCGATGGATATTTTGTTTTTCATGGTAGAGTCCCTTTTATTTGCATAAATGTGTTAAAAAACAACTATGTATGACTTGGTAAAAAAATCAGTTGAGCAGAAGGTGCGCCTGGTGTTCCAAGAACATGGAATTTATGGACATTCTCATTATCTAAAGCGGCGAAGGGTTCATCGTACAGCCCAATGAGACCGGGAGGTATTGACGCTAATGCGACTTGCTGTCGCTCTCCGCCACTCAGAGAACCACAGGTTCGCTTTGCAAACAGGCTGATATCCTTGATTGCTTTAGTATTTCTTGACAACCGCAAAACATCTTCAGCCAACAGATTAGTGAATACGTTATGATCCGAAGGAAGCGCACAAAGACCGAGGTGAATACGTTTCCAAGTTGAAAGTTTATCTGCTTTGGCGCCACCAATTTTGATTGATCCCGCAACGGGTTGAATGAGTCCACAAAGTGCAGCGAAAAGCGTGCTTTTCCCCCAACCATTTGGCGCTTGCAGGATTACAGTCTCACCTTCATTCACAATAAGGCTGAAACCAGTTTGATTGTCTTGCGCATCTATACCGATGATAACACGAGGACCTCGTCTCACGACAAGATCACGAATCTCTAAAACCGGCTTAAGCGGAATCTTGATGATACCAGAGCGGCGAATGCGCGTAATCCAAGCCCCACGGGGTTGAGGTTGATCCACAACTTCCGCACCGTCCCCTGCCAGCAACCCAAACCACATCGGGCGCTGGATCGATACCCCTCGTGATTCTGCCGAAACAAGATGCTCGGAATTGTCTTTACCTCCATTTCTTTCAACTCGCCGAATGACTCCATCCTCTAACAGCCAATTTGTCGTCACCAAACCATGCAGATGCAACTGGTTGAAAATGTGTTCAACGATGACCAAAGTACCCCGTTGCTCATGGACCAAGGTTTCCAACAATTCGAGGATTGAGCTGATACCCTGCCGGTCAAGACCTGCTAACGGTTCGTCAAGAAACAAAATCTGCGCCCCAGCGGCTATTGCCCGAGCGATGGCGACACGCTTGGTCTGGCCAAGAGAGATTTTATCAGCCGAAGATGTCCCTCGTCCCGCCAATCCAAGATGGGTAAGCAAGGCATCCGATCGTCGGTTGAGTTCGATTTCACGGCGGAAGGATAGGTGGCGGGCGAATAAGGATAACACCGGATTTTCGCCAGGGTGGCCCGGTTCAGCTACGGCAATGTTATCGCGCAGTGTCTGAGTTCCGAATAGCCGAACGTCCTGCCAGGTACGCCCCACGCCTTCGCGGGTCACGAACTCAGGAGTGAAGTGATCGAAGGGGTTTAGTTTTTGCCACCAAGATCTGGGAAAGCGATAGCTGCGCGACGTACTGTCGGCGGTGTAGTGGATGGTACCAGCATCAGGTTCCATATTCCCGGTAAGGATGTTGAGCAGGGTTGTCTTCCCTGAACCATTCTCTCCGCACAGGAGTACAACCTCACCTTGACGCAACTCCAGGTTAAGCCCATTCAGAACGTCTTGACCTCCGAAGGCTTTCTTCAGACCCTCGACGCGCAACAGTACCTGCCCATGAGGCGGCTCGGTTGTCGCCTTGTTTCGGGTTGATCTCAGTAACATTTTTTCGCTCATAGCCATCAACTTAACCGATATTTGCCGCTGATGCCTTGGGGACGGAAGTGCATCATAAGTACTAAAAGTAAGCCATAAATGGCGAGGCGGAGGTTGGCAGCCAGGGCATCTGGTAAGTCGAGAAAACGTAACAGTTCCGGCACGGCAATGAGAACTATTGCTCCGATAACTGGGCCGCGGAAGTTCCCTACTCCACCGACGATTACCATGCTGAGCATAAGTATGCTCTCTTCCAAGGAGGCTGAGCTGGGATCCAGATAACCGACATAAGCCGCATACAGGGTGCCAGCGACAGAGACCAAGCCAGAGGCGATGGCAAGTGCCTGAACTTTGAGCATGCGAGTATTCTTGCCTAAGTTGCGTGCAGCAAGCTCGTCTTCACGCATAGCAACCAGCACACGTCCCCAAGGGGAGGAGGTCAAGCGCCAGACAATAAAGGCACAAAGTACCGCCAATACAGTGGCAAGCAAAAAAAAGCTGTGAGAGTCCGTAACGGTAAACCCTAAGATTTTCGGCTTTGGGATGCCTGAGATGCCGAAAGGACCATTGGTAAGGTTGTTCCATGTACCCAGTGGTGCATTGGGATCAGACCAGTTATACAATAAACTGAAGATCAGTGCTTGCACGGCGAGAGTAGCCAGTACGAAGAAGTCTCCCTTCAGTCGCCAAGCAGGTAGAGAAACAGCCAAGCTTAGAGTTGCTGCGAGCATGACTGCGGTCAACAGAGAGGGTAGAAATCCCCAACCCAGTACCAGTGTTAGCAGGGCATAAGCATAACCTCCGATGGCATAGAATCCCGCATGAACCAAGGTCAACATTCCACAATATCCTACCACCAAATTGAGGCTTAAGGCCACTATTACGTAGATATCAAAATATATGAGTAGGTGAATAATGTAGTTCATCGCCATTGAATTAATCTATCACTTCTTGAAATACAAATGTGAATACAATTTTAATACTATCCCCAATTCTTTCATTTATAAAATATTCGCCTCGATTCGCGTCTTTTGTCCGAACAGTCCCTCTGGCCTTATCAGCAAAAACAGCACCAACACTATAAAAGTTACTGCGTCCTGCCAGCGTGCCGAAAAGTGCCAAACCACCTGCGCTCGGATCATACCCAGCATCAGGGCTCCGGCGATAGGACCAACGAAGGAGTTGCGCCCACCAATGATGACAGCAACAACTGCCAGCAGAGTAGCTGAAAGGCCTGTATAGGGTGTATAACCGATATCATAAGCGGTAAGCAGGGACGCTATGGTGACGAATACTCCGGATAAGCCAAAAGCGAGCAGACGATACACATCAATATTATAGCCATACAGGGCGAACTGAACCGGATTGTTCGCCAAGGCACGCAAGCGCAATCCCAAATTAGTGACTCGCAAGATCATCAAGAAGATTATGAGCAGAATGGTTGACACACATAATATGAGCAACTGAGATCCGGTTAGGACACTATCGCCGAGATGAAAAGCTGAATCCAGACCTGTGCGCAAAGTTTTGGGATCATTGCCCCAGATCATCACAACGACCTGCACCAGAATGATGTATAGCCCGAGTGAGGATATGAGGTGTGCTCCATCAGACACTCCTTTACGTCTAAGAGGAGCATGGTTTGCCCATTCGAACAACACCGATAGACCTGACACGAGAGGCAGAGAAATCAACAAGCTCACCGGCCAAAACCCAAAGGCCTGTTGGATGGCCATACCAGCATACGGAGCTAAGACATAAAGTCCAGCCAGACCCATAAAAAATACTCGCGTTGGCAAATATACCAACTGAAAAGCTATGGCAAGAAGAGCTATGGATAGTCCGAATATGAGACCATTAAGGATAATTTGCATTGAAACTCGTAAAAGAGCATTTTCTTTAATAACATCTTATAAGCAAGAAACGTGCCAAAGCGATTTCCATTATTTATGCCCATAAGCTACCGGTAAAAATAAAGCGAATACCCGTAAGGATAAAACCAATGACGCAACATCAAGTATCTGATATGATACAATAAGTATCTGAAAAACAACAGCATTCATGGATCCATTCAAAATATCCCGCTCTCGTGAAAGCCAATCTGACTCTCTGTACCGTAGTCCGTGAGCTGCCTGTAAGGCGGAAAAGTAAAAACTATATGAAACCATCTCTCAGGCGGGAGGTTCATCTCTCGGCTGTCGCCGTGAATTATGATATGATGGCTCTTCAAGGTGCTATTGGGTGTCTGGTTTCCGTACCTTCCGATTCATTATCAATAACGCAAAGTTTCGCTTTAAGGCGACCAGACAATAATTTTGCCAAATTGGAGAAACTGTCCAATCGTTTTATCCGGTTCTCAATTTCCTTTCGATCTTCATCAGGCGTAGCTTCATCGTCAGTCAGTTCAGCCTCATGCGAAACAATTCGGACAATTTTACGATAACCATCATCTGCAGCACCCGCCGCCTCCGCAAGAACGACCCATTCTTTGGACTTGTCAACTACATCCCGAGCAGCGCAAGCCAGACAAAAACGGATAAGAAGTCTTGCAGTATAATCCACCCCATCTGCGGTTTCGAGCCAAGCAGCGCTCTCCGTATTCTTCTCATCCTTTGCTGCTTTCTCGCGAATAGACTCATAATATCTCGATGCCACTTTATCCGGATCAAGGCTATCAAGCGCTCGCAGGATTGGTTCAAAATCTCGAAACGGTCGGCTCTCTTTTGGCATCACAGTATGATGCGCCCAAAGTTCGATAATTGCGCTCGCGCATTGAGAGCGCTTCTCGTAACGGTCTTCTTCGCTTGCTGATTCCGCACTACGGATCAATTCTGCAATATAATGCGCCATCCATCGACCAAGCGTGTCGACTGACTTGTCCAGGCCAAGTTCTTCGACAAGCAGTTTGCCGAGACTTAGGACATTATCAAACTGTGCAGATTCTGCCATCGGATTTGAGAAGATAGATTCTTGTGTCAGGCGAAACATATCCGTGGTTAATTTCTTTATTGCTTTCGTATCTGGAGCGAAGAATTTTGCGTCTAACCGCAACTTTTATGATCAGGTCTCTGTCGACCTGCTTAAGCAACTCAGTCAAATATCCAAGTTCAACGATCAGTCGGCGACCTTCCTCGATGCCATTATCATCGTCTTTACGTGGATGCCGTCCCCATATTTCTCCCCAAATAACATTTTGACCGTTATCCTGTCGATACCAAACTCTATCATCAATATCTGACCCTATTGGCAGTGCGTCTATTATAAATTGTGCCGGTTTGATCGATGGATATCTGATGTTACCCGACCATGGATCAAATTCATCAAGCCCACTGTCTCGATCACGATCCAAAACCCACCCCTTCAATTGATATCTTCCCTGATTTATCTGAAGGTCATCAACAGCATCCGGAATGAGGTAGTCATGATGATTAGTTGCTGTTTGAAGCGCTCGCAAAAGGGCATCCGATCGATCACGAGTCACAACAGCACTACTAATGCGAACAGACTCTTCTCGCTTTCCTGATATTGCAGTCCAATAACCCCAAAGATTTAGCCGCTCATGGCCGATTCCCAACAGCCTGTCAAAATCAACAATTTGAACTGAGCGTGACCACTCATCGGTATCTTTTTCATCTTTCCAGTCTGGCCACTCAAGGGGTTGAGGATCGCGTCGGTCAGTAAGCCAGCGACCATCCTTCCGGGTCAGATTGTGGTTATCCAGCCAGTCTTGAAAATCGTCTTCTGGGTAGTCTGGGTTTTGGTGTTGTGGATCGGTGAGCAATAGCTTCCCTGCCACCGTCATCATCCCGTGATATACCAAATAAAACTGAAGATCGTCTGTTTTTGGAATATCCCCATGAGAATGACGGGTATCATCATACGAATAGATCTTCTTGCTCAACCTCTGGTCGTTTCTGTATATTTCACGAGACACTAATCCCCACTCAGACTCTATGACATGGGCAACGTCTTTCGAAATTTCGTTCTGTGATAGCGCGAACAATTCGCCAAGTCTTGAAAACCAATATGGCCCGATATCGATACCAAAATAATATTCCCAATCTATCGAGCTCTCTGGGCCGTTCATTCGTCGTGCATTAACTCTCTCAAAACTTTTTGTAAACTGCACCGGGAAACTCGAAGTGTTTACGGCAAGGAGCTTCTTGCTTGTTTCATCGTCAACAATCCAACGACCAGTTTGTTTGAGTGCTTGTAAAGATTTCGTCGCAAAGTCTCGAATCAGTACATGCGGAGAACCATCAAGCGCAATCTTCACAAGAAAATCTGTGTAAGGTATAACACTGTCCGGGCTTTCCATTGCCGCTCGTGCCAATGCGATAAGAAGCCATTGACGCGCATGTAAATTATAAAAATGCAGTGTATGATCTGCAAAAGGCCCCGCAGTTCCTCTTTCAGCGAGCTGTATCAGGCTCCTCAAAATGTCAGTGCGTTCAAGGAAACAAAGCCCCCGGACAGCGTGAGCTGCTTGCCAACGGAGAGAACTGCTGGGAGCAGCTAAACCTGCCCAGACATAACCTGCTATCGCTTCATTGATATCCGAAGGTGGAATAAGGTCTTCAGACCAAACGCCATCACCATCATTCTCTTTCAGAAAATCATCAAACAGATCCAGTCCGAATCTGAGCACCCCAAGGGCTTCGAGCTGATCAATCCGAAGAGCTAAAATCCCCGTAAGGGTGAACAGTTGACCTGTTGACAACTCTTCTGCTGTTCCGGCTATGGCTTCAATAACGATATCGGCAATAGCACTCTCTGAAAGACCGGAGACTTTACATGCCAACGCGAATGGGAAAATTTCATAATAGCGACTTCTGTTTATCTCCATACAATATCGTTGACAGAAAACTATGAGTGTATCCCGAAGTGCAATTTTTATTCCTGGCCGCTGTCGCCAGTTGTCAGGCAGTTGATCAAGAAAATTCCGAAATTGGTACAATTCAAACTCTGGTACTTCGGTCAATGATTGGATAAACTTGTTTTCTTTTCCAATTTCAACCCGATTGCAAGCTTCGCTGAAAAAACGATCATGATAGTCTGGAGGCTCTGTAGATTTGAACTGGTGGTAGGCATCTGAAATGCCGTTTGGGGTAGTCAGATCTACCTGGGCAAACACCCCATCCCAATCCCGTTCTGCGCCACGCGCAGACGCTCGACCGGCATCGTAATGATGACCTGAGTTGTAATCAATTGATTTTGAGGAACGCTCTTTTCGTTCACTGTATGCAATTAAATCATCAATGGCCTCCAAGGTGAACCCGTGTGCTGTGGCGATGGTTTTCAGCTTTTGCCAGGTCGCCACATCGTGTTCATCCAGACGCATATATCGATAGATGTAGTTTGCTACTGCGATCTTCTGTGTCAAGGATTTACAGACTTCGAGTGAGGAACTCAACAAGCTCACTTTATCCCATTGGGCACGGAAACCAATGAGGGCCATCGGAGCTAATGGATCAAGTCCTCTTTCGTCCACAAGAAACTTAAATGCTTCAGGTAATAACCGCTCTGCCCAACCAAACTTCCTGTCCCTCCACCGACTGAGTATTGTCAGACAAGATGAAGGGCATAGGGCTGCAATAGCTCTGACCGTTGCTTCCCAGTCAAAATATTTATCACGAACCACGTACTCATACGTAAGTTCCGCACACCGAGAGAACCTGTAAGCAACTTCCTGTACAGGTTTTTTGGGATCAGCAGCGCGATCAGCCAGATAGAGAATCGACGACCAGCGATCCAGATTTTCATCCCCAATATTACTCGCCACTTCAACAGCTTGATCAAAATACACCTTCGAATCGGATTCGCTGACGGCCCAAATAGCCCGTGCTATTGCAACGTATGAAGTAACTTTTGAGCTGGCATCTTCTCTCTCATTTTGGGTTAATTCAAATGACTGTTTGGCATAACCAAAGGATTTGGCCTGCATTGGCTTATGGCGTGCGCTGATTCGGGCAATACTATTGAAAGTCGTTGTGAAAAGTGGGCGCTTCAAGGAAGCACTCCAGGTATCGAACTCTTTCAATCTTGTTTCTTGTGCTCCACCGGCCATTACCAGGATATCGAACCATAGCTCCGCGACCTCATCCGCCGTATTCGATTCTTCGCGATAGCTGATACTATCGGCTTTGGAGGACACCACGCATGCTTCCGTGATAGCTTCACTTAGCTGATCTGCGGGTACATTCCCGAGAAAAACTTTAACCCAAAGTTGGTGCCAGGGCAAAAGCGCTCCTATAGCCTCTTTAAATTCTCGCGCGCCCTGTGAATCGTAATGTGTGTTCTGCGTCTCCAACTCTTTCCGAAAATCAGGGTGCGCGAGGTCGTTCAGCTCTAATGCCACACCATCCATCGCTGCCTTGAGCGAATAAGCACGGAGAAAATAAAATCTTGCGGCAAAACGAGATGAAAGGCTTCGCGGAGGGGTATCGGATAAAAAACAATTGAGAAGGGCTGCCAAGTCCTTTGGATCACACAACGAAAGTTGGCATGCAGCTTCAACGAGGGAGGTCACTGCTCCGAGCAGTTTTTCTTTGTGATCAAAACGTTCTTCTTGCAACAATTTCGATTTCGAGTTACTCAGCAACCTCAACGCACGTCCTATAACTTCCGCTGGTGGGCATCGGTGAATTCGTCGAAATTCTGTTGTCACTGCCAGAACAAGCCCGAGATCATTTCCTGCTGCTAACGCGAGATCGTTCAAATCCGAATATCTCTCATGATCAATTAATCTCTCTGCAACAATTCGTCCCACCCGGTACGAAACCTCACGAGGAGACCAGCGACGCAAATACTTTGCTGCGGCATCGGCACCTTGTATATTGAACGCTGTCATCACTATTTCAGCAATGTCAATATCTTCAACCCTTTCTTGTTCCCTGTCTTTTTCGTTGAGACTTGCCCAGTTTCGAATCCATTCATGAGCCATTCTCAATCGGCTACGAGCTTCACCTCGCAGCTCGGGAAACGCAGAAAATAATCCCGCCTCATAGGCATGATGAGAACCCATCCAACTGTCCGCAAATGTCCGGCGCGACACCAGTTCCTGGACAAGAGTTGAATTCATAAATACGGCAGCCAAATCGGTGTTTTCCTGAATAAGATTATGTTGACGACTTTCGGCAGCCGTTTCACCGCCAGCTTTTAAAGCAAGCTTTGCCGCATCAGCATAGCGTTTTGCACGCAGGCTGGCTTTAAGTGCAAACTGCAACCGTTGCAATTCCACGTCACGTTTTTCAAGCGGACTACCTTCGGGAAGACCCTCTGTTGATAGGGCCAGCTCCAACAGTTCGGAAAATTGGCCAGCTTCCAACATCAACTGTGGAAGTGCTGCTGCCACATAAGCACTTTTTGAAGCGAGGGGTCTCAGAATCTCAATGAATTTTGCGAGGTCAGACGCTTCAGGTTTGAAATGATCTCTGAACCATGTTTCAGCAGGTTCATCGAAAAACTGGACTGTCTCTCCTGCTACCATAAGAGGGCGGCCAAGGTCATAGGCAAAGCTTTTCACTGCCGCTTCCTCAACTCCGGAAATTGAAGCCAGTACCTTGATCGGAATGAGAGGCCGAAGAGAAGCGAGTCCTGCACAGATAAGATTGATCTGCTCGCCTTCCGTCTTCCCAACTCTATCACGAAGCTCATGAAGTGCACGAGCAAGCAAGTTTGAGATCGTATTATCGACGGTAGTTGGATTCGGACCAAGCGCTCTAAGAATTTCGTGTAATGGCACTTTAATGGATAGAGCATTCGCTTGAACGCGAGGATTTTGCGAGCTTAACCGGTGAAACTCATCAACATCCTGCTCGGTTGCATCAGGAAACGTCAGTCGAAGTAAATTCGCTGTTTCTGATCGGCTAAATGGACACAATTCAAGCTGAAGGGCTCCATACGGAGGGTCAAGCAATTTAAGGCGATGAGTTCTGGCAGTCACAATCAGACGCACCCCGTCTGGAAAGTTTTCACGTAACAGATCACGAGCGAAAGATCTCTGCTCGCCAAGTTCATCAGCCAACATTTGTGCATTATCAGCAGCATCAATGACTATACAAAGCAATGCTTCTGTATGCATTTCTCTTATTGACGTAATGCTTTGATTGATCCGGTGTTTAAAAGCTATTAGATACGCGGTTGAATCGGCATACGATTTGGGAATAAGTGGATGACAGAGACCGATACTCGATAGTTCGTTTGCTATCTGCACCAGAGCATCTTTGTGTCTATGTCGATATGCACTTGTATTGCGGTACTGTCCATTACCGAAGCAATCATAAAGAAGGCAAACAGACCCCAAGGGAAGCCCGTGCCTAATTCGTGTTGCGAAAACGGACTTACCAACACCACCGTCTGCATGAATGATTACAGAAGAAGAATCTCCGCCTACAATTTTGGCTATCAGTGTCTCCTCTTGTTCACGTGGCACAATATTATCCGTATCTATGATGCGGCTGGGTGCGGGAAAAAGGCAAGTTTCATCAGTCCCGAATGCCCTCAATAAATCAGTTTTGGTAATCGTCGGATTATTCGAACTCTCAGAAAGCGCCTTACGATTTACAAGTTCTTTAAGCTGTACCGGAGCATCCGCGTCAGCACCAGGCAGATATCCACTGACTTCTTGTATCAGTATGTTTCGTTGATCCCAATACCCTTCATGCTGCCCGTCCAGATGCAGTAACCGGCAAAAGCGAGATAGTTCATCACCCGTTAGGCCGGTATGTTCTTTAAGTTTTTTCAGTTCTATTGGATGGCTCGCGTTAGCACCAGCAACAACCTCGGCAACCGTCTCCAGAATGTTGCTGTTTATCGGTCGATTGGAAACAAAATAAAAGTGCAGCTTCTGTTGACATTGTTCTGTGCCATACTGATGGCATTTTGACACATACCATTCAGCAAATCCTTTGAGCGTTTTTTTTAATCCGCTGGCTGTCCAAGGCTCGTTAGGATGCTGGGTCGAATGTTTGAGCTGATAATACTTGATAGAATCAGCTCTCTCAAAATTTTCACTTCCATAATATTTGGCAATATCGATAAGCTCTTCACCGGCTTCTATGGCAGAACCGCTATCGCTTTCAGACGTTGAAGCCCCTTCGATTGAAACCGCCATCAATCCAGATGAATATGAGAGCAATGGGAGGCAACGCCGTGCTGCCCACAAGTAGTGAAATTGATCACCATCTCTGCTATAGCGAACTAAATCACTGTTGCTCATATCTCGATCAAATACCTAATGATGTGGAGTGAGGGTGTCCAATCATGCTGTTTTTGTGGATGACCGTTTGACTTTCTCTGCACGAAAAAAAACACAGTAACATTTTAACAGCGTAACGGCGATAAAACGAATATGAGGCCATTTCTGACATCATCACGTTTTTCTGTTCATCCCCTTTTCAACCCTGAACAAGCTCACCCATATCCAGAAATTTCCCCCGGTACCTATACTCATAGCTCCCATCAACCCCAACAAGCCCGCTTTTGATCAAATGTGCATTGACAAAAGTCTTGTTCTCCAGATAGAGGTAGCAGAGCAGGACGTTTTCATTGTCGTACTTCGATTTATCATACTTCAGGAAGATACGCTTTCCCTTGATTTTTTCAGTTAAATAGCAAACAGCTTTGTCGTGCGTGAAGGGTTCGCTCTTGATGCCGATCAGCTTTACCGTCAACCCGTTGGATAGCCTCACTTTTTCGGGGCTGAGTATCTCCTTGACCGTGAAGAACTCTTCGCGCTCTGCCTCGCTCTCCTTCTCAATCCTGGAGCCAAAGGTGAGTTTTCGGGGATCTGTTTTTTTGTCGAGCTTGTGGGGATCTTTGAACTGGTAGGGCAACTGCTCAATGGCTGCGGCAACATCG
>CAIQGA010000072.1 GCA_903871235.1 uncultured Chlorobiaceae bacterium | reverse complement strand
TATCCTCGCCCACAAAGGCAACCTCAACGATGGGTATAGCCACAAAGCGGTCTGGCTCCGTTTTACGCTGACTCGTACCTTTCGCTTTGCCATATCGCGCACTGAGCGTGCAATCAATGCTGAAAAACACTATCTTACAACAGCTTTGTTTAACTTGCTCAATAATGCCCAAAAATACTCTCCGCCAGATTTGCCGATTGAGGTTGATTGCCACGGAGAGGGAGATGAGGTTGTAATCAGGATACGAAATAAAAGCGATGGCCTCTTGATGAATGAGACAGAACAACTTTTCAAGAAATACCTGCGCGGCAGCAACAGCAACAATACCAATGGATCCGGCCTCGGCCTGTGGCTTGTGCAGGAGATCATTCAGCGGCATCATGGCGCTGTTACGCTTGAAAAGAGTGGTGCATACGTCATAGTAACGGTTCGCCTCCCCCTTGCAGATACTCTAAAGGAATAAAAACCATGACCCGGCAACCCTCTCCACCAGCAAACACCAAAAAACGAATAATCATTGTCGAAGATGACCATGATCTGCTCGAAAACATGGTGAAGTACCTGACGCTCGCCGGTTATGAGGTGACAGGCGCTGCCTCTGCCCGTGAGTTTTATCATCATCTTTCCCGGCAAACATACCTGCTGGCCGTACTCGACATCGGACTTCCCGACCAGAGCGGTCTGGTGCTTGCCGAATATGTACGAAAGAATACCGATATGTGGATAATCATACTGACGGCACGCTCAACACTCGACGACAAACTTGCAGGTCTGAAATGCGGAGCTGATTTTTATCTGGTCAAGCCGATTGATTGCAGCGAACTCGCCGCTACCATTGCCAATCTTTTTGTGCGCATTAATGAAACGCACGCCATTGACGAACAGGAATTGCAAAGAGAAACGGATACCGTTGCTCAGTGGAAACTTGAACGCAACAACTGGATACTGATCACTCCCAAGGGCGATTCCATTAAACTGACCTCTAAAGAGGTCGAGTTTATTGCCTCTCTCAGCTTGCGAAGCAACACTATTGTAGCCCGTCGGGATATCCTGAAAATCCTTGACTATCCCTCGACGGAACAGGCGAGCCATGCACTCGAATCCATGATTCACCGTCTGCGTAAAAAAATCGAAGCGGCTGGCTATGAGTTTCCCGTCAAAACCTCCCATGGTATAGGGTACTGTTTATACGCTGACCTTATCCACGTCTGAGTGGCATGGGCCCAATCCTCTCCATCAAAAAAAACACACCTTTTACGCTGCGAAAAATTCTCGTAATGTGTCATATTGTGACATTTTACGACTTCTTGCGACTTGCTTTGTGCCCCATCCTCCTCGTAATATATCAGAATATTAAAATTGTGCTGCATCACTGAGATAACGCTCCTGTAAAGTGAGTGGTACTGCCAGTGCAATTTCAAATGTATTCAAGCCTTGGCCTGAACGGTCAAAAAAGGCTTGTCAATTTTACCAACGTTGACAAACCGTATCCTCCATGCGAAACTCCATTACAGCCAAAGCGCTCTCCCTCACGGGACTCCTGCTCGTTCTCTCGTTCTCACGGCCCGTTCAGCCGCTTTCAGCCGAACCCGTTCGTCCTGACGCGGGCAGCATTCTGCGCGACCAGCAACAGTCGCAAAAACAGTTTCCAAATCAACAGTTTCCCACTCCTGAAAGCGCAAAAGAACCTGTTTCACAAGCGGGGAGCACGGTTCAGGTTGTGGTGAAGGGATTTACCTTCAGCGGATACGAAGGGCTTGCCACCGAAGCGGAGTTACAGGGAGTGGTTGCTGGTTTCATCGGCAAAAGCGTCACCCTGGGAGAGCTTAATGGCTTGACCGACAAAGTGACCGCTTTGCTGAAAACCAAAGGATATTTGCAGGCAAGGGCCTATTTGCCCGAACAGGATATCACCTCCGGCATCATCAAAATTGCCATTTCACAGGCAAAAAGTGACGGAAACGTCACCATCAAGCGCAACAAAAACGCTCGAATCTGCCCCGATTTTTTGCACCGTATTGCCCTGTCGCCCCTGCACGCTGGCAAACCGATTAAAGAGAGTGAGCTGGAGCGCACGGTGCTGCTGATAAACGATCTGCCCGGTGTTTCGGCCAAAGCCTCTCTTGTGGCCGGTACGGAGCCAGGCACCAGCGGTGTTGACCTTGCCGTTACCGAAGGAAAGCTCTTTTCAGGAATGCTCTATGGCGACAACCAGGGTAACCGCTACGTCGGCAAATGGCGAGCCAGTGCCATGGTTTCTGTCAACGACCCTCTCCATCACGGCGACCAGTTGACCATACTTTTAACCGAGGCATCAGGGCTGGCACAGGGACGCGTCGGCTACAGCATCCCTGTTGCCTTCAACGGCCTCAGGGCAAACCTCGCCTACACCGGTATGCGCTACGAACTTGGTGACGGCCTGGCTAATCTGCACTACAAGGGCGACAGCAACAGCATTGATGCTGGCCTGAGTTACCCGGTACTCCGCTCCCGCAATGCCAACGTTACTACCAGCGCATCCTATGGCTACCGCGGGCTCATCGACAGCCAGGCTGATGTGAACATACACGACAAAACGATCAACAACGCCACCTTTACCGTTAACGGCGACCGCTACGACCAACTCTACGGAGGCGGCTATATCAGTTACAGTGCAAGCATCACCACAGGATCAATGCACGAATCGAGTGCTATCACGGCTGCAGATGCTGTAACCAATGGTACCGAGGGCGGCTACACCCGCTTCAACCTGGGCCTTGCCCGTCTGCAGCGCCTCTCCAGTAAAGTTAACCTCAATCTCTCCGGCAGTGCCCAGCTTGCCACCGGTAACCTCGACTCGAGCGAAAAGTTTTCACTTGGCGGCCCCAACAGCCTGCGTGCCTACCCTATTGGCGAAGCTTCCGGCGACCAGGGTCAGCTTTTGAGCGCCGAACTTCGCTACGCCCTTCCCCTTGAGCCAAAACTGGGAACCCTTGAGCTCATAAGCTTTTACGATGCCGGCCACATCACCCTCCATAACGAGCGTTACACGGGCGATGTAGCAACCGCCACAAACCGCAACGACTACTGGCTGCTTGGCGCCGGCGCAGGCATTAACTACGCATACTCCGGTCGTCTCTCCGTTCGTGCAACCTGGGCGCATGTTATCGGCGATAACGCCGGACGGGACAGTGCCAACAAAAACTCAGACGGATTGAACGACAAGAATCGTTTCTGGCTGCAAAGCATCTACTCTTTCTGATGCCCGGTTACTGAACTGAACTTTTTTCACAACGAACTCAACAGTTGCGCAATGAACAAGATATTCAACCTTATATGGTCAAAAACAAAAGAGAAGTGGATTGTCGTTTCCGAAAAAGTAAAAGGAAACGGTAAAGTCCCCACCTCTCCGCTTTTCAGTATTGCCGTTCTGACCGCGCTCTTCTCTTCGGGAGGAGTGGCCTATGGCATTGACGCCTCTACACTGCCCACAGGAGGGCAGATTACCTCCGGCAGTGGCACCATCACCTCCAGCGGCACACAGATGACCGTCAACCAGGCAACCCAGAAGATGATCGCCAACTGGGCGACCTTCAACATTGGCGAAAACGCCGCCGTCCGCTTTGAGCAGCCAGGCATTGCCGCTGTAGCACTGAATCGTATCGCCGACAAGAACCCGAGCCAGATCATGGGATCACTCACCTCAAACGGCCAGGTATTTTTGCTCAACTCCTCGGGCATCATTTTCGGTAAAACCGCCACGGTTAATGTTGGCGGTCTGGTTGCCTCATCGCTCAACCTGCTCGACGCCGACTTTCTCGCTGGCAACGACACCTTCAGCAACAACGGCAGTTCCGGCGCCATCCTCAACCAGGGAGAGATCAAGGCGCTGGACGGTGGTGTGGTTGCCCTCATGGCCCCCAAAGTGACCAACGAAGGGAGCATCACCGCCAACAGCGGCAGTG
>CAIQGA010000071.1 GCA_903871235.1 uncultured Chlorobiaceae bacterium | reverse complement strand
GACCAGAGACAGAAAGGTTGACATTATCGACTTCCCAAATGGCAGGAAATCCCAGTAATTGCTGGTAATGCTCAGTTAGTTTTTTCATCTTGGAGGTTAGGGTTTAAAAACTGCAATCTACGATTTTATCCCCTCATTCCACTAAAATGTGCGGAGGGCCATTGTTTCAGATGAAAAGGCTTTTTTTGCTTTTCTCCAGGAACGGTGGCCCCTCTTTCTGGGCAAAATCAGTGATGACAGCCAGCTTCGTGAAACTTCCTTGAAGTATCCGGGGCCAGACACTCTTCCTTTTGATCATCATGATATCCGGGTTTATATCGACAATCTTTTTGTTGAAGGGAAATTGCTTCCGGTTCAGAAACCTGGAGTCTCTCTTGATATATCGTCCTGGATTCGGAGCGGTATTGTTGACTCAGGGAATGCAGATACAACGTTAAGGATTTCCCGGCTTTTTGAGATTATTGAAAAAGAGATGCCTGTCGAGGCTTGCCGTTATTCTGACTGGATCGTTTATGCCTTGAAATGGGCGGAGCTGACGGCATTGGTTCATTGTGCTGCGCATGAGGAACGTAAAACACGGTTGCTGCACATCGGTGAAGAACTGAATGCCGCCTTTGTTCAATGGTTAAGCACCCATTATTCAAGTATCATCAATCTATCGCCAAAAAATCCGGCGATGCTGCACCATGTGCCAAGACGTCTTGCCCGTGAACTTGATGATGACAAAAAACGTCGAGTAGCACTGCTCGTTGTTGACGGTTTATCGCTGGATCAATGGGTCTCTGTTCGGCAGATTCTCAAGGTTCAGAACAGCAGTTTAATCATGAGGGAGTCAGCGGTGTTTGCCTGGATTCCCACATTGACCTCGGTCTCAAGACAGGCGATTTTTTCAGGCAAGCCGCCACTCTATTTCCCTGCTTCCATACAGTCTACAAATAGTGAGAGTAATCTCTGGAGACAGTTCTGGGAGGATGCAGGTCTCTCTCGCCTTGACATTGCCTATCAACGTGGTCTTGGCGATGGCGATGTTTCAAGCATCCTTGAAGCGACGATACATCCTGGTAAAACAAGAGCACTTGGGCTGGTCGTGGACAAGGTTGACAAGATCATGCATGGTATGCAGCTCGGTTCGATGGGCATGCACAATCAGATCAAGCAGTGGTGTCAGGGCGGGTTTCTCAATTCGCTTCTTGATTACCTCTTGCTTCATGGTTATGACGTATGGATGACCTCTGATCATGGCAATATTGCGTGCCAGGGCAAAGGTCGTCCTTCTGAAGGTGTCATTGCTGAAACTCGCGGAGAACGGGTTCGTGTCTATCCAACTCCTGAACTTCGCGCAACGGTTGCTCGTGACTTTTCTTTTGCCCGTGAGTGGCAACCGGTCGGGTTGCCTCAGGGTTATTTCCCGCTTATTGCCAGCGGCAGGGATGCATTTGTTACTCCAGGGGCCTCTATTGTCGGCCATGGAGGAGTTTCAATCGAAGAGGTTATTGTACCGCTGATAAAGTTCGAGAGGGGTTGATACTATGAGCAAGCGCCATGAAAAGCTGGGGATAAAGCAGACCATTCAGAAAGAGTGGATGGACAGAACGTTGAGAATGGTGCTGGCAGGAATGACTGAAAAGGAGATTCGCCAAGATCTTGACCACTATCTCTCAACGCAGAAGCAAAGCGGCGGGGTTGGAGTGCGAGGTCAAAAAACCTACGGGATGGCCATCGGGATACTTGCCTCATGGTTTGCTCCGGAAGATGAGCTTCGCAGGTTTCGGGATGAAGCGCTGAACATTGCGCGTGTAATTCCAGAAGAAGAGTGGCTACCACTGCACTGGGCAGTTATTTCGGCAGCATATCCATTCTGGTTTAACGTAGCAAAACAGGTTGGCCGGCTATTCAACCTTCAGGAAAGCGTGACCCAGGTACAGATTTTTAACCGTATCAAGGAGCAATATGGAGATCGGGAGACCGTAGCCAGAAATGCCCGGTACACCGTCCGCTCGTTTATTGCCTGGGGTATTTTGCAGGAATCCGGCAACAAAGGCTGTTACAAAAAGGCACCTTCCATGCAGATTCTGGAGCGAAAGCTTGCCGCACTGTTGCTTGAGTCGGCACTGCACGCAACTCCGGAAGGCAAGATAGCCTTGGCCACTTTGCTGAAACACCCGGCATTTTTCCCCTTTGAGTTT
>CAIQGA010000070.1 GCA_903871235.1 uncultured Chlorobiaceae bacterium | reverse complement strand
TGTTGAATCTAAAGCATAAACAGTTTCTTCAAGTGCCACGCCGAATGAATCTTTACAATATAGTTCTCTTGCATGATTAATTAGGATTTGAGCAAAATCCTGGTAAATCCTGGTAAATCCTCCAATCTCGTTTTTCATTTGCATCTGCTAATGTACTTCGAGCTATTGTACCTCGTATGCCCATGTGATAGAGTTTATTTCGCATACCAAGTAAACAGGTTGTAATATCTCGAAGACTTTCTCGATAGGTTAATTGAGCAAAAAATAAACAGAGATATTGGTCCAGACAGGTAAACGATTTTATCTTATGATTACCTCCATAACGTTTGACACAAAGTCGAAATTGATAAAGAGGCAAATGTTCCTGGAGTTGAGCGAAAACGGTTTTCCCTATATTCATCAATCATTCCTTTTTGAAAAGTTATGAAATGATGAAAGGTAACAAGATTTTTCAAATCGATTACGGTCAAAAACGTACCGTAAGTTATTCTATTATCAATCGCTAAACAGTGTTAATTTTTTCGATAACCGGACACCAGTGATGCAACATCTCCCGTATTGGAATGGTTTGAGCATGTCGAATTATTTTGTGAAGCAGTTGAGAAACTGGATTCTGTTTCGGGTATGGTACGATTGCATCCATCCGACAGGATTGAAAGATATAAAGCAATTATAGATCGGTATTCACGTGTTTGCTTTATTGAAAATCATCGGGCGACGCTTGATGAATCCATTATGTCATCTGATGTGGTCGTTGTTCAGGGAAGTGGAGTTGGAGGTGATGCATTGGTTAAACGCAGACCTGTCGTTGTATTAATTTATAACGCCAAACCTACTTCGTATGCTACCGAACTTATTCAATGTGCAGCTTGCCCACATGCCAGAACATCCGATGAGCTTTCTGAAATTTTGCACAAAATATTAAACGATGAGAGCTTTCGCAGGCAACTGGCTCTAAATGCAGAAACTTATGTTGAAAAATTTTGTCACATTTTTGGAGAAGAGTCTGCACGCTTGACGGCTGATCTGGTGCGAAAAATTGTAAAGTGTCCGCAATCACAAAGGGCGCATGTTGATAATAATAATATGGTAATGCCATAAAATATATGGTGTTGAATGTTGTGAAGAGATTTGCAAAAAAATAGCTGTTAAGGTAGCGTCTTTCCTCGATGGTCAAGTGAAGTTTGCCGAAAATAATGGCCTCATCGAAAAGGGATTGCTTGTTATTGGCAGATAGAGTTATGGTGTACCTAAAGTCTGGATGCATAAAGGTAGTGAATGCAGAATGGTTATAGGTAGGTTCGTATCAATCGGACCAGGCGTTCAGTTCATTTCCGGGGGGATTCATCCTCCTTCATGTGTATCTACTTATCCGTTTCGAATAAAGTGGAATATGAATGGTGCATATGAAAATGGCATGCCTGAGACAAAAGGCAATATTCCGATTGGCTTAGATGTGCGGTGTAGAACAGATGTAGTTGTTCTTTCTGGGTTATCTATCGGTCATGGTGCGATTGTTGTTACGCGCTCTGCGGTTATTTCATTCAGTACCTCCGTATGCTGTCGTGGCAGGTTCTCCGGCCATAATCGTTAAGTATAGGTAGGTTTTAGCCTGATGTCGTTGACAGGATGCTGAAAATCGCATAGTGGGAATGGAATGATGAAAAAATACGTAAAGCTATTCCATTACTTTCAAGTGGAAATATGGAAATGTTTCTTGATAAATATGGGATATTCCTCAAGAATTAGTGAATAAAGATTTTACTTGAACACTATCCTGAAATTGCGGGCGCAATATTTTGAAGGGTCTCATAAATCAATTTTGCTATTAAGCAAATGCGTCGTTTCAAGAAGATATGAAGAATAGAAAAGTCGGAATAGTTGTACTGAATTACAAGAACTATGAAGACACAATTGAGTGTTTACGTTCTTTGGCTAAGATATCTTATTTGAATACAGAGATTATTGTAGTTGATAATAACTCGCTGAACGATTCCCTGAAATATATCCAAAAAGATCTTATACTTCGTCAAGTGTCCCATAAAGTGATTGGCGAAAGTGTTATTGACTCCAGCAATCAATTTTTTGAAAAAGTTTTTCTTCTTAAGTCCAATAGCAATCGGGGATATGCTGCTGGCAATAACTTGGGTATTCGAGTTGCATTGAAGAGAGGAGTTGACTATATCATGATTTTAAATAACGATGTAGTTGTTGATGAAAAATTTCTTGAACCGCTTGTCCAGTATGCGGAATCTAATACGGTGGTGGGTTTAGTTGGGCCTAAAATACTGGATTTAAATGGCGATATCGATTCAACATGTGTACGTCGGCGGTTTACACTTAAAGATATGTTTTTTCAGGAAGGAATTGGAAAAAGGCTATTTCCTAATAATAAATACAGTTTGCGGCATACCTATAAAAGTGAATATAATTTCGATCATCCCAAAGAGGTCGATGTACTTTCAGGATGTTGTATGATGTTCAAGAGTTGTGTGTTTAAAAAAATAGGTCTGCTTGATGAAAATACATTTTTGTTTGCTGAAGAATTTATACTACATGAGAAACTGCGGATTGCAGGCTTGAGTTCCGTTGTTGTTCCGAATAGTGTCATTGTACATAAGCATGGCGGATCAATGGCAAAAGTCTCTTCATATGATTCGATAAACGCATTAAGAAGGAGTTTTATTTATTATTTAAGGTTTTATCGAAATTACAGCTCCCTGGAAGTCGCGTTGATAATGGTATTGTTTTGGACTCCAAGAAAAATATTCGAATTTATTAAGCGATAAAAAATTTGATAATTAGGTTATTAATTGCCGATAATCGTAAACTGCCTAATTATTATTAAATAAAATTAAATGATATCAATAGAGTCAAACGCTCAAGACAAGCAATTCGAATTTGGGGATAATTGGAGGCGATTTCATCGTGTTTTGAATAATGACCGAATCGATGATGCGAAGAAGTCCTTGAAAAAAAATATTAGGGGTCAGTGATCTTGCTGACAAAAGGTTTTGGATATTGGTTTTGGCAGTGGTCTTTTTAGTCTCGCTGCTCGTAGATTGGGAGCTAACGTCCATTTATTTGATTAAGATATGGAGTCTGTTGCTTGTACTTAAAATCTCAAACGATAATATTTTTTCAATGATAAGAATTGGACTATAGAACAGGGTTCAATATTGGATGCTGCTTATATCGCCAAGTTAAGTAAAGCCGATATAGTATATTCATGTGGTGTATTGCATTATACAGGTTCTATGTGGTTGGCTATTGAAAATTCTATAAATAGAGTTGATAAAAATGGTGACGGTTATTTCCTTGTTGCAATATACAACGATTAAGAATGGAAATCCCGCTTTTGGTGGTTTGTCAAGCTCTTTTACAATAAACTTCCTCGTTATTTTAAAGCAATTTATGCTTACACTTTTTGGCTCATCAGAATTCTTGTAAGCATCGTTAAATACACCATCAAGTTTAGACCTATGGAGGCTATCCAGCCATTGTTTAATTATAATAAAAACCGTGGCATTAGCATTACTCATGATATTTTTGACTGAATGGGATGGTTTCCATATGAGTTTGCTGGATATACCGTGTTGATTGATTACATGAAGTCTCGTGGTTTTGATTTTATTAAAGGTAAAGAAGCGACCAGTTTGGGCTGCCATGAACTGGTGTTTAAATTAGCGAATAATTAAGTAACTACTATTTTCTCATGTGCGGATTCGCTGGATATTATCATAAAAATAGTTTTCGTTTTGAAAAGGGAAAAGAGTACGCAATTCGAATGGCAAATGCGATTGTTCATCGTGGCCCTGATGACTCTGGGGAGTGGATTGATGGCGAAGCGGGTATTGCTCTCGCTCATCGTCGTCTTTCAATTCTTGATTTGACTCCTGCCGGTCATCAGCCGATGGTTTCGCCATCTGGTCGTTATGTTATTGTTTTTAATGGAGAGATTTACAACCATCTGGCAACTCGCAAGGAGCTTGAACAGGAGTTATTGGTATCTTCATGGCATGGGTATTCAGACACTGAAACTCTGCTTATGGCAATTGAGTCGTGGGGTATAGTAAAGGCTCTTAAGGTTAGTACGGGAATGTTTGCGTTTGCCCTTTGGGATCGGCAGGAACGCCAACTTGCACTTGCCCGCGATCGAATCGGCGAAAAGCCGCTTTACTATGGCATACAGGGAGGTGCACTGCTGTTTGCCTCTGAGTTGAATGCTATACGACAGGTACCAGGGTTTCATGGTAAAGTCGACAAAGAGGTATTGGCTCTCTATTTCAAGCACAATGCGGTACCCGAAACTTTCTGCATTTATACAGGATTTCGAAAACTCAAGCCAGGGAGTATCCTTACCATCCGCTCAGAAGATATCGCTCATAACGTATTGCCTGATCCACAGCAGTATTGGTCTCTTCATGATGCATATCAGTATGGCTTGGAAAACCCTTTTACAGGCACAGATGCAGAGTCTGTCGATGAGCTTGAACGTCTCTTCTTAGGTTCCATTACCGAGCAGAGCATCGCCGACGTACCACTTGGAGCTTATCTTTCCGGCGGCGTGGACTCTTCGGCGGTGGTTGCATTGATGCAGTCCAAATCGAGCAAGAAGGTGAAGACCTTTACAATTGGCTTTGCTGATCAGGAGTATAATGAGGCTGAGTACGCCAAGGCAGTAGCTAAGTACTTGGGGACAGATCATTATGAATTATATATTACGCAGCAGGATGCGCTTGACGTAATTCCAAAATTGCCTGAGATTTATGACGAGCCTTTTGCCGACAGTTCACAGATTCCGACATTTCTTGTCAGCCAGCTTGCACGACAGCATGTTACCGTCTCTCTATCAGGTGATGGTGGCGACGAGCTTTTCTGCGGTTACAAACAATATCCCAAAGCATTAGCCCATTGGAGAAAGATTAGAAGAATTCCTCATGCATTGAGGAAATCAATAGCTGTACCAACGTCATGGTTGCTTCCAGATGCTCAGTTTGGAAATGAATTTTTGGCTAAAAAAATTAAAGCATTTAGCCAGAAAGATATTGTCTCTTTTTATGATGTAATGGTGTCACAATGCCTTGATGCGTCGTTTTTTATTGCAGGAAAGGTAGCTTTTGAAGGGAATTACAGTGGTCATTGCTTTGGTCAAAGCCTTGATGCACTTATGGCTGTTGATATCACCAGATATCTTCCTTCTGATATTCTTGTCAAAGTCGATAGGGCCGCGATGAATGTGAGTCTTGAAACGAGGTTGCCACTTCTTGATTACAGAATTATCGAGTATGCCCAGAGGTTGCCGGAATCAATGAAGATAAGGAATGGAGAGAGTAAATGGATTCTGAGGCAGCTTCTCTACAGGTATGTTCCCAGAGAGCTCATCGAACGTCCTAAAATGGGTTTTGGTGTTCCTGTAACAGATTGGTTAAGAGGCTCATTGATGGAATGGGCGGATGACCTCTTAAGCATACAATCGATTAAACGGTGCGACTTACTTTATGGAAAAGGAATTTTGAGGAAGTGGGCTGAGCATAAATCGGGTATGAAGGACTGGAGTAGTCAACTTTGGATGGTATTGATGTTCATGGCTTGGTTTAACCGATATGGAGGCCACATTAATGGTTATTAATGACAAAAAAATAGCAAGAGCTGTGCTTTACCTGTTCATGTTCTCTCTTAATTTCGAAATGGTAAACTTGGCTGGAGTCTTTGGAACTCTTTCAATTGGGCGTATAACAGGATTTATCTACATTGTTACGCTAATTTTTGTTAAATATCGATTCCGTATCGCAGGGCTGGTTTACTTGTTTTACGCTATAATGGCTTTTATAATGGTTATAACAGCTTCAAGTGTTTTTTGTATAAGTAATAAATATCAAAAAATTATTGACATTTCACTTATCCAAAATATAATTCTATTCTTTTTGCTGCTCCATCATGAACGTAATGATTCCGGAGTATTGAAAAAAAGTTTTTATGCATTTGCTTTGGGCTCAGCAGTTTTGTGTATAACACATCTATTTGGAATCGGAGTATCATCCTCAGCACAGCGCTTGACAATTTTTGGAGATAATCAGAACCTCCTCGGGTTGCGCCTGTCGATGTCAATCGTATTCTTGATTTATTCAGCACTGCTATCTGGTAAGCTAGTCCTCTGGAAAAGGGCAGCATTAATGCTGCCAGTACCTTTTATGTTGTCACTCTTGCTTTTAACGGGTTCTCGTGTTGCATTTATTTCACTGGTATTGATGCTCGCAGTTCTTTTAGCACTGTATATGTTTATCAACCCTGAAATAAGGCTTGGATCATCTCTGATATATCTTGGATTAGCACTGGCATTTCTTGTTCCAGCCTTACTCTCAAATGATCTGATGAATGAACGTTTATTAGCTGCAAAAGGGGGCGACTTAGCGGATAGAGAAAATATTTGGCGATCCTTTCTTCCTGCTGTATGGGAGAGGCTTATTATTGGATATGGCTATTCCGGATATGAGCAAGTTAGTGAAAGTATTTTTGGTAAAATCACCAGCCCGCATAATGTGTTTATCGAAGTATTACTTTATGGAGGAGTGGCAGCTTTAGCTTTATTTATACTGTTTAATGTACAGATACTCTTTAGCGGAATTAATACATACTTTAAAAGAAATGAATATATAGGGCTTGTCTTCTTGATTCCATATGCAGGAGTATTAATTAGTGGTCAAGCGCTTGATACAAAGATGATGTGGTATATTTTGGCCTATAATTCCATTTCACTACTACAGGAGAATACTGCCAAAAAAAGACAATATGCAGTTACCTAATTAGTCGGTAAAGGTTAATTGATTATTCATTCCTGATTTTATATGAAAATATTGTGTTTTATTGATTCACTGGGATCCGGTGGGGCACAACGGCAACTCGTAAACTTGGCAATTGGCCTTAACAAACGTGGGCACCAGATTCGTTTTCTTGTGTATCATCAGGATGATCATTTTTTACCGCTTTTACAGAAAGAAAATATCCCGTGTCAGGTTATTCATCCTTGCGGTTATGTGCAAAGGGTTTTGGAGGTTCGGAGAATTCTCCGAAAGGGGTGGCAGGATGTGGTGCTGTCATTTCTTTGGGCTCCTTCTTTGTATGCCGAAGTAGCTAGAGTTCCAAAGTTAGAATGGGGGTTAGTTGTCGGTGAACGCTCAGCTAATCCAAAAATGAAAAGATTCTCAGGCGTATTGTTGAAGCAATTTCACCGTTTAGCCGATGCGGTAGTATGCAATTCACATACCAACCGACTTATGTTAGAGGTGACGTTTCCTTTTTTGATAAAGAAATTATCTACGGTATATAATATGGTGGATTTAACGTTGTTTCGGACTGCTTATAACCGTACCATTATTCCTTTTCGCATTGTAGTTGCCGCTAGTTATCATGTAAATAAGAACATAATGAATGTGGCAAAAGCCTTACTTATCCTGAAAGAGAAAAATATAAAATCTTCATTTGTTTTGGATTGGTTTGGCGCATTACGCAAAGATTCAAATCAGTTCAAACAAGCGGAACTGTTTATAGCTGAAAACGAAATAAGTACGTCGCTTCGTTTACATTTAGCAATCAGGGATATCGTTGATGAATTTTCTCGAGCTGATGCAGTTGCCCTTTTTTCCTTCTTTGAGGGTATTCCTAATGCGGTGTGTGAAGGTATGGCGTGTGGCAAACCAATTTTAATGAGCAATGTTTGTGATGCTTCAAATTTGGTTATAAGTGGTAAAAATGGTTTTGTGTGTGATCCGGAATCACCTGAAGATATAGCTGAAAAAATACAAAATCTTGTTGAACTAAATGAATTTGAGCATGAGCAAATGGGGCGCGAATCCAGACGGTTAGCTGAATGGCTTTTTGATGAAAATACTGTTCTTGATAAATATGAGCAGATTCTGAAATCTGTTGCGAATCACAAGAGACTTTCCACTAATTGTACATGGCCGAGCTATGTGCCTCAATCTGCGCTAAAAACGGTTGAGCGGTGGCGAAAAGCTTAAGCAGTGAGTTCTGAGATAATTAATTGTTCATTTTTCTAATCTTTATCCTAAAATAGGTTCCTATAAGTTATAAATTGTGAATATATTAAAGATTTAATTAAAATATATTTAGGTTGATTTCATGGACTTACTTTTAGCAGTCTTTTAACGAGACGATGTTCGTCTGGAATGTAAATAAACGATACATTTCTATATGTGTGTTGCGAAATATCTGAAAATAAATGTTAACCCATCATTATTTTATAAAAAATTAAACTGCGTTTTTTGCTGTGGAGAATGATTGATTATGATAATATACCGTCAACGCTGTGTTAGAGTTGCTGAAGTTTGGTTTGATTCAGGCTTGGCTCCGGATTCAGATGTAGATGTCGTTAGTATTCGGCGTTCTTTGCGTCCAATTAATGGGCATCATAATATTGCGTCTCAAACGTTAGTCAGCGATCTTACGATGTCTGTTGATTTGCTGCTCAACGTGATGAGCGGTACCAATCGTTACGAAATAAGACGTGCAGAAAAAACAGATAATTTAAGCTATAAAGTGTTGATAAGTCCTTCATTGGAGGATTATAAATCATTTGTTAGTTTTTATAATGCGTTTGCTTCAAATAAGGGATTATCGGTTATCTCAAATCATGGACACAAAATTAATTTAAGTTATATTCAGAACAGAAATATTATCTTAACATGCGTTTTAAAGGCAGGCAATCCATTAGTTTGGCATTCCTATTTTGTCTATGGGAACCGCTGTCGTCCTATCTATAGTGCTTCGCATTACCGTTATACGAATGATACTCAAATGCGTAGTCTGATAGGTCGAGCAAATCGTTGGTTACACTGGCAGGATATGCTGAAGTTTAAAGAAATAGAGTTATGTAATTATGATTGGGGGGGGTGGCATACGGGAAATGATTCTGTATTGCTGAAGATTAACAAGTTCAAGGAATCCTTCGGTGGAGTACAAACAACAGTGTATGATGCACGTTATGGAATAACATTACTTGGGCGATTGGAGAATGCAGCATTGCAGGCTTTTCATAAATTGTAAAGAGATAAATAATTGATGAAATATTTAAATGTTTACTAATTAATATGGGAACTTCTGCTCGTTATCTTTTTCGATTTGACGATATTTGTCCTACAATGAACTGGAGTGTCTGGGACCAGATTGAGCTGGTTTTGTTGAAGTATGATATAAAGCCGATACTTGCAGTTGTTCCCGATAACAAGGATCAACAACTAATGGTTAGTGATGCGCGTATTGATTTTTGGGATCGTGTTCGTCAGTGGCAAAGTTGGGGATGGACAATTGCTCTTCACGGTTATCAGCATGTTTACGTCAACCAAAAATCGGGATTATTGGGAATTACTCCTAACAGTGAGTTTGCCGGGCTATCTCGAGAAATTCAAGAGACAAAGTTGCGTAAAGGATTAACTGTATTTCATTCAAATGGTATACATACAGAGACGTGGATCGCTCCGTCACATTCTTTCGATGTTCTGACATTGGAACTTCTAAAAAGTTTGGGAATACTTATCATCAGCGATGGATTCAGTACGCGTGCTTATATAGATCGAATGGGTCTGGTTTGGATCCCGTGCCAGCAGTGGGAACGAATACGTCCTCAAAAAGCAGGATTATACACTGTTGTTATTCATCCTAATTCATGGTCAGGTGATTCCGTAGAAAGATTTGTTCAAGATATTATTGCATTTAGGAAACAGATAACGAGTCTCTCACACTTGTTAGAAGTCACTCAGTTATTACCATTGTCCACATTAGAGAAATTTATTTATTGGATAAAAAATCTTTGGCTATTTCGCGTTAAAGGGATTTTGAGATATATAATACGATTGTTTGCGTAATTATGATATGCCAAAGTGATAATTTGCGAGTTTTGTAATATAAAAGGAAGCTGGATTGTTATATTTTTATGCGGTGTGCATATAAATGCAGTTTAACCGTTAAACGTATTATTTTCATTTGTAGCTTATTCGTACATCGTGCTGCGATGTATTGGCTGTACAAATGATTCTATTTATATCGATCTTTATATTTGAGCATCTTACTCGCAGCAATATTAGATATTTATAAAAATAACTACCAAATATTAGTGCGAGAAAAATTTATAATAATAGATAAGGGTGGGGGTTTTTATGCGTGTTCTTTGGACTCATAATTTTAATCCGTCATTATTAAACTCAGGTTGTTTTATGCATACAACAGCAAAGGGTTTAAAGGAGATTGGGGTTGATCTTCATCTTGAATATCTTGGTGATTTACGTTCACCGTTACGAATTGCACACAAAAGAAAATATATTCGTTTATTAGCTGAGAAGTTTGATATTGTACATGCCCAATATGGGTCTGCCTGCGCTTTGGTAACTTCTGCTGTTAAAGATCAGCCGACTATTTTGACGATACGGGGCAGTGACTGGAAGAGGTACGGGTCACCGATTAGTTTTAGTTACTATCATTCCTGGATGGCTTTTTTGATGACACGTTTTAGTCTTCCTGGTTATTCCGCTATAATTACAGTTTCAAATAGATTTAGGAAAAGTATTGAGCCTTATGCTCCAAAAGCTAAGTATTTAGTGTTACCAGCAGCAATTGATCTTGATAAATGGCCCGTATATGAATCAAAAAATCAAGGAATGTATAAGCGGGTTTTATATACAAGTCAAAGACTTTATGACCCAGTAAAAAATTATGAGTTATGCAAAAAAGTGATGAATGTTACAAATAAGCATATAAAAGACGTGGTATTAGTGGTTGCAACTGATATTCCTTATGAAGAAATGCCAGCATTTGTGGCATCATCTGATGTGATTTTATGTACTTCAGAGTCTGAAGGATGGCCAAACTCAATTAAAGAGGCTTTAGCGTGTAATGTGCCGTTTGTCGCTACAGACGTCAGTGATTTAGCTGATATTGCTGCACAGGAGCCTTCATGTAGAGTTTGTTTATCAGATGTGAATATTTTAGCAAAGAATTTATGCGAGGTTTTGCAAATGCCTCGTCCACGAAATTTAAGAAAGTTTGTTGAACCAATGGATATCAAGGCATCAAGCATCAAGCTTTGTTCTTTTTATGAATCACTTTTAAAAAACTGATATCTTATTGGTTTTTGTTTCGTATTGAACGCCTATAAAAGTAGTGCAAATAGACATTTATTTAAACTATGCGGAAAGCCCTGAAATATAAGACACAAAGATACTTTAGATTCGTAGAATTCCTTTTTAACTATATTTTTTTTGAGATGCCAAAAGGTTTAGACTTTTCCTTGAGGTGTAAATCTATTGGGATAACCCATACTGGGAATCATGGCTATGCATTAACATCAAAAAAAGCTTTAAAAAATATTTTACTTAACATTCCGTACTCAGGTAAAACATTTCTTGATATTGGAAGCGGCAAGGGCGGAGTGATATGTTTTGCTTATGAACTTGGATGCATTAAAAGCGAAGGTTTAGAGTGTGAAAATTTTTTGCATAACATTGCAAAAAAAAATATTCAAATACTTAACTATAAATCTTCAGTTATATCTACTAATATTGATGCACGATTATTTAATAGGTATTCAGAGTATGATATTTATTTTATGTTTAACCCTTTTGATGATAATATATATGCGCAAGTTATCGACGCTATTGTTAAACAGGTTTTAAATGCGCCTTGTAAAACAAGGGAAAAATATCTAATATGTTATGGACATGCAAATTTAGATGCTGTTTATTCATCAGGTGTTTTTACCCTTCAAAAGGATGGTATGTGTCCTTATAGAGGTAACAGCTATAAAATATATAAAATTAGTTATATATGACTTATCTTTGTTTGTAAATATAAAGTGTAGTTTTGATATTTATTTGTCATCTAAGCACTCGCCAGAAATTAATTCCGTAGTAAAACAAGGTACGACACCCAATAGTCATACTTAAACAACTTGATTTTACAGAAAGGCTTGTTATTGAGCGGGATGGCTTATAAATGGGTGATGTGACAGAGTTGTATACTTGAATTACTGTCCCAATAATTGGTAAATATTCTGTTTGCGTCTTATGCAAAAGTCTTTATATCTTCACTTTGGATAAAGATCAATTATTTGCGAATAGATATGAGTTGTTCCTGATCATTGCTATTTTGCAAATTGCTTTAAAAAATATTTTAACAGGATCTATAGTTTTGTGATTTGTGAGTTGTGTTTTAATTTGTAATATTCTCAATATCTATGCGTTTTAGAGATAGTCAGTGCTTATAACTACTAAAGATATGTTTAAGTTATCTTCATTTTTTTGTATAAAGCATATTCCTGAGTACGCGAGAGAATAAATCTTCAATAAGATTCGTTTGGCAATACAGTCGGTAGTAAAAAAGTCGTTTGTTAGGCATCTTTTTGCTTTTTCGATATGTTTTATCAATTGCATTATTGTTGATAGCCTGCTAAATAAGTACTCTGCATAAGCCCTTCTGGAATCCTTTTTAAAATAGTTAAATATTTACATGATATATTCGTTATTTGTTTGGTATTTCCAGCACAATTAAACGTGTGTTATTTATCAGGAGCTATTTGTTAGAGTACCAACTCTTTTCGGAGCGCCCTGTGAAAATTTTGATTTATAAATCAAACAATGCAATAAAATGAAGCTTTTGTTTTGTCGATTTACTCAATGCGTTTTTTTAGCTATACAAATTATTTATAATTATTAGATGAATACTTTGAATGTATGGATATTGCAGACTGGTGAGCCATTACATATCGATAAGGGTAATCCACGCCCGATGAGAGCAATGAATCTTGCAGATTCATTGGTTAAGGCCGGTCATAAAGTTGTCTTATGGAGTGCAGCTTTTAATCACCAGGAGAAGCAACAAAGGCGTTGTGTAAAACAAGACATAAAAATTTCTTCTCATCTTGAGATTCGACTTATTCAAAGTCCTGGTTATAAACGCAATATTGGCGTTGGTAGGATTTTAGATCATGTAATAATGGCAGTGAACTTAATGAATAGACTTAATTCAGAAAAGGTTCCGCCGGATGTTGCTTTTATTGGTTATCCACCTATAGAGGTTGCTGCGGTTATGATTCATTGGTTAGCTAAACGAAGTTCACCATGTATATTGGATATTAAAGATCAGTGGCCAATTTTGTTCATAAATGAATTCCCTACGATCCTGCAGCCTTTAGTGAAAATACTCTTATCACCTTATTATTATGTAGCTAAACGTACAATGCGTGAAGCTACAGGTCTTTCCTCAATGGCTGAAAGTTTTTTGTTGTGGGCAATTAGTTTTTCAGGTAGATTGCCGAATAAAATGGATAGAGTCGCTGCATTAACAACCCCACAAGGATTGGTCTCGATTAAGGATTTAGAATCAGCCAGACGGTGGTGGGATGAACAGGGTATTCGAAGTATGCTTGAGCCAAGAATATGTTTTATAGGTAGTCATTCACCAGCCTTTGATATTAATCCTATATATGAAGCAGCTCAATATTTTATTTCAAAAGGGATATCATGCGAATTTGTTATTTGTGGTGGAGGCCGGTCGTCAGATGAATGGCGAAATATGATGAATGGTCTACCAAATGTTATATTTGTTGGTTGGATTGATCGCGCACAGATAGAGTCGCTAGCTGAACGCTCAACAGCAGCGATAGCTCCCTATCATAATTTTGAGAATTTTATCAAAAATATACCTAATAAAATAATTGACGCACTCTCATTAGGTTTGCCTATACTTAGCCCTCTACAAGGTGAGGTTGCTCATTTAATTAATAAATATAATATTGGCTTGCGTTATGGAACTGATTCAGGTAAATCACTTTTTCAGTGTATTGAGCTATTGATCTCAGACGCTTCATTACGGAATAATTTTTCTGCGAATGCTTTAAAATTATATCGTGAGGAGTTTTCATATGACAAGGTATATAATGGGCTAGTTAAACACATAGAAGTACTTAGTCAAAATAAGCAAAAATAAGAATAAATTAATAGTAAAAGAAAAAAACTTGTGTTCCAGTTTTGTCGGTATATAGCATCATATTATTATTCGGTGAAATTTTTAAATATTTAAATAATCTATATTATTAGCCATTATTTAGATGTGTTTTTTTGTATTGTTTGTTTGGTTTTTAATGTTTTGAGTATATGATTGTTTGTCATTCACAAAAATATTTGGTACTTATAATATTTGTTGAATGGTTTAAATTTCAAAAATATAAGAGATCTAAATAGATATATAATATTGACAATAGATCTGTTTTAGATTCTCTTGAATCTTTGTCGGCATCATAAGAGAAAACAGCACGTATTAAATTAGAATGGAAAAACGTAAGATTTGGTTCAAAGGAGCTATTGTTCTTGTTGATCAGGCAAAAGTTAATATACTTTCGCCTACAGCTCAGTTTGGTATAAATGTTTTTGAAGGTATTCGTTTTTACTGGAACAATGATCATCAGCAACTTTATGTTTTTCGTCTGAGTGAACATTTGGATCGTCTACTTGAGTCATGCAAATTGATCGGAATAAATTGTCCATATTCATTCAAACAAATTGAGTCTTTTTTATTTGATACAATACATGAGAATCAATACAGAGAGGATATTGCTGTCCGTATGACAATATTTATTGATGGAGAAGGATCTTGGAGTTCTGTTGAACCTGTCGAAATGTTTATCGCTCCGATAAAAAAACAACGTACAAATCCTGAAAATATTAAAGGGCTTTCGGCTTGTGTGTCTACATGGGAGCGGATTAGCGATAATTGCTTTCCTCCGCGTATTAAAGCAGGAGCTAATTACATTAATGGGCGATATGGTCAACTTGAAGCTAAGCGTAATGGTTATGATTTGCCCATATTTTTAGGGCGAAGTGGGAAAGTTGCTGAAGGCGCAGGGGCTTGTTTGTTCATGGTTCGTCGTGGTGTGTTAATAACACCTACATTAACGTCATCAGTTTTAGAGAGTATTACTCGCGCAACACTTCTTGATCTTGCTGAAAAATTGGGGTTTAAGATTTTCGAAAGAGAGATTGATAGAACTGAACTTTATCTTGCAGACGAGGTATTTCTGTGTGGCAGTGCAGCGGAGATAACTCCAATAATATCTTTAGACAGAATTGCTATAGGGACTGGTCTGCCGGGAGAGATTACAATATCTTTGCTACGACAGTATCTCGAAGCGGTATGTAATACGGGAGGACTTTATTCACATTGGACTGTTCCTGTATATCGCTAATGCTCTTCATAATTACTTTTATCTGTAATATGTTTGATTTTCAAAGTATAATGTTATGAGAAGCAATGCTTAAACGTTTTATAGATTTGGTTGTTGGTGTTATTTTAACGGTTCTGTTTACTCCTTTATTTTTGCTGATCAGTTTTTTGATAAAGCTTGATTCAAAAGGTCCGGTATTCTTTATTCAGAACAGGTTAGGTAAAAGTGGTGTTGTATTCAGGATGTTTAAATTTCGCACAATGGTCATGAATGCAGAGCGTATTGGTACTGGTCTTTTCAGCTATTCTGATGATTCCCGTATCACGAGAATTGGCAAGTATTTACGAATGACAAGCCTTGATGAGATGCCCCAAATTTTGAATGTTATTCTTGGTTCTATGTCGTTGGTTGGCCCGCGTCCTCCTGTGACTTATGAGCTTGGTGATTATAATGATTTTACAGAATATATGAAAGTCCGTTTTAAGGTTAAACCAGGTATGACTGGCTTAGCGCAGGTTTCCGGTAGGAATGAATTGAGCTGGAATCAGAAGATGGAGTATGACAACTTGTATGTGGAGCGATTTGAGCATCACGGGGTAATTGAAGATATTTTGATCTTGTTTCGAACACTCTTTGTTGTATTTTCAATGGGCAATATTATTGAAAAAAATCCTGGAAAGTCAAAATGATGCAATGGTTGCAGGCTAAAAGGTTGTCTGAGGTCCACGGTGATTCGTTTTTTATTTTCGATGAGGATAAATTTAAATCGAATTTTCTAAACTTGAGTGCGGCATTTAATTCTTTCTATTCTAACACCCGTATTGCTTACTCTTATAAGACAAACTACACACCCGCCATTTGCAAGATCGTTAATGAAATGAATGGTTATGCTGAAGTCGTGTCCGAAATGGAGTATACACTTGCAGTGAATCTCGGTGTTGATTATAAAAAAATCATTTATAATGGTCCTTATAAGTCATTTGAATCCATACGGATAGCTTTGATTTCAGGGTCTATTGTCAATCTGGACTCAATGCGAGACTATTATAATCTTTTGGTTGTCTCTGTTGAATTTCCTGAAAAAATAATATCTGTAGCAGTACGGTGTAATTTTCCTATTGGCAATGAGCAGCCATCACGCTTTGGATTTGATGTTGATGGTGATGAATTTCGAGATATTATGAACAGTATAAAACTAAGGAAAAATATTAGGTTGAGTGGTCTTCATTGTCACTTTCCGGATAGAAATCTTGATAGTTTTGGTGTTCGAGCACAAAAAATACTCAACTTATCAAGCCAGCTTTTTAATGACCCGCCTGATTTTTTGAACTTGGGTGGTGGTTTTTTTAGCGGAATGCCTGATTCGTTACAAAAAATGTATAAAATGAAGTTACCTTCGTTTTATGATTATGCAAAATTAATTGGTGAAATGTTCAGTGACGCCTTCAAGGGCTGCCGAAAATTGCCAATATTGCTCATTGAACCTGGAACAGCTTTGGTCGCTGATACGTTCATGTTCTATACAAAGATTATTAGCATTAAAAATATTCGAGGCCGTCTTATTGCTACTGTTGCTGGAAGTATATTCAATATCAGTCCAAGCGCACGTTCGATTAATCTTCCAGTAACGATACTACGCCAATTATCAGAATCTGTATCAGAGAGTGAGGATAAGTTTTATGATATTGCAGGGTTTACATGTATTGAGGCCGATTATTTGACCAAGGAATTACTTGGTACTATGGATGTAGAAGATTTTCTGGTTTATGAAAATGTAGGATCTTACTCAATTGTGATGAAACCTCCGTTCATTTTACCTAATGTTCCCGTTTTAAAGAAGTCAAGCTCGGATACTGCCTTTACTTTGATTAAACATCGCGAAACCTCTGACTATATTTTCCAGAACTTTGTGAGTTGATAGTGGATCTCATTTATATTACAAATAATATTTTGCGAGCTGAAATAGCTCAACATGCTGGCGTTGATCGTATTATGATCGATTTGGAGATTAATGGTAAAGTTGAGAGGCAAGGACATCTCAATACCGTGATATCCCGTCATACACTTAAAGATGTGAGAAATCTGCGCGGAGTTTTACGTGACGCGTCTTTGATGGTGCGTGTTAATCCGATATTTCCAGGTTCACGTGAAGAAATTGAGCGATGTATAGATTTAGGTGTAGACATTCTTATGCTGCCTATGTTTACTACTGCTCGTGAAGTTGAGCAATTTATTTCTATGATAGATGGCAAGGCAAGGGTTTGCCTGTTGCTTGAGACTGGGCAGGCATTGGCGCGTGCCAATGATATTCTGAATGTTGTAGGTATCGATGAAGTTCACCTTGGGTTAAATGATCTCCATATTGCCTTGAAGTTAACGTTTATGTTCGAGTTATTGTCTGGAGGTTTAGTGGATCATTTTTCAAATATTCTTCAATCAAGAAACATTAAATTCGGGTTTGGCGGCGTTGCTCGATTAAACAGGGGGCCTTTAAGTTCTAATATGATTTTAATAGAGCATGCAAGGTTAGGTTCCACTCAGGTAATTTTGTCAAGAGACTTCAATCAAGTATTTGAGACTGTTGGTGAAACAGGGGGAATTGAAGGGTTTTGTGAAGAAATTCGCCTGTTAAGAGAATTTATAATTCAAGCTGCTAATACTACTGAACTTGAATATGACATTAATTCGGCAAAAGTTCGCAAAGTTGTCCAGGTCATTGTCGGTAATTATAAAAATTTATATTGAATATCATATTTATGACAGCATGCAAAAAGTCTTAATTGCTGGTGGTTGCGGATTTATCGGTCACAGGGTTGCTAACCTGTTTTTAAAGCAAAATTATCAAGTTTTTATAGTCGATAACTATTTGTCATCCGATTTGAGTATAACGACTAATTTAGACCATTATAAATTAAGGCTAAGGTCTTTGTGTGGCGCCAAGATAATTGACGCTGATATTTGTAATGTAAATAAAATAAATACGCTTTTTAATAGATTAAAGCCTAATCTTGTTGTGCATCTCGCTAATTGTCCAAGTGCTAAAGTAGTAAATTCAGAGCCATTTCTTTATGGTGAGCAAATAATTAATGGTACATTGTCATTACTTCAGGCTTCATTGTCAAATAATGTGTGTAAATTTGTTTATGTTTCATCCAGTATGATCTATGGGGATTTTCTTTCGAGTGTTATAAATGAAGATCATCCGATTAATCCAATTGAATTATATGGTACATTTAAAGCTGCTTCTGAATCTATAATTCGAAGCTACACTAAATCACATGCACTATGTCATGCCATTATAAGGCCTATTGCAGTGTATGGTCCTACAGGACATACGGATTTTGTAATTACAAAATATATTAAAGCCACTAAGCAATCAGGATGTATTGTTGTGAATGGAATTGATAATTGCCTTAGCTTTACTTATGTTGACGATGTTGCATATGGTATTTATCTGGCAGCAATATCATCAAAAGCAATAAATGAAACGTTCAACACAGCAATTCCCGTTTTATAAATGTTAAATAGAATTATATCAATTAATCCCAGCTATCAATTTTATCGCATATAGATTTCCATTACCACAAAAAAAGTGGTTATTCGGAGAGATTAATCGAG
>CAIQGA010000069.1 GCA_903871235.1 uncultured Chlorobiaceae bacterium | reverse complement strand
TGAGTTATTTATATCAATTATCACCCAGGATTTATCTATGCAGCGCGAAAGAATAGTCCCGATCAGTATTGAAGAAGAAATGCGGGGTTCTTATCTCGATTATTCAATGTCGGTCATTGTCAGTCGTGCGTTGCCTGACGTGCGGGACGGTTTGAAGCCGGTTCACCGCAGGGTCCTTTTCGGTATGCATGAACTTGGTCTGCAGGCTGGGAAGCCCCATAAAAAGTCGGCCCGTATTGTCGGTGAAGTGCTTGGCAAGTTCCATCCCCATGGTGATACCGCAGTCTACGACAGTTTGGTGCGTCTGGTGCAGGAGTTCTCGATGCGTTATCCACTGATTGATGGTCAGGGTAACTTTGGCTCGGTTGATGGCGACTCTCCTGCGGCCATGCGATACACTGAAGTGCGCATGAAGGCCATTGCCGGTGAAATGCTGAAGGATCTTGACAAGGGTACCGTTGATTTCTCTTTAAATTTTGACGACTCCCTTGAGGAGCCGACCGTTCTGCCTTCGGCGATTCCCAACCTTCTTGCGAATGGTTCCTCGGGTATTGCGGTCGGTATGGCAACCAATATTCCGCCTCAGAATCTCCGTGAGATTGTTGATGGCATGATCGCCCTGATCGCCAATCCTGAGCTGGAAGTGGCCGATTTGATGAAATTTGTTATCGCGCCGGATTTTCCAACCGGTGGTATTATCTATGGATACGAGGGTGTCCGTTCTGCTTATCTGACCGGCAGGGGCAAAGTGGTGATTCGTGCGCGGGCCATTGTGGAGATTACCCCGAAAAACAGCAGGGAGTCCATTGTGGTTACGGAGCTTCCCTATCAGGTGAACAAGGTGCGGTTGATCGAGAAAATCGTTGAGCTGGTGCACGATAAAAAGCTTGACGGTATTGCCGATATTCGCGATGAGTCTGACCGTGACGGTATGCGACTGGTGATTGAGTTGAAGCGGGATGCGGTGGCGATGGTTGTGCTGAACAACCTCTACAAGCATACCCCGATGCAGGATACCTTTGGGGTGATCATGCTGGCGCTGGTTGATGGAGTGCCAAGGATCCTCAATCTCAAGGAGATGATGGTCTATTATATCAAGCATCGTAACGAGATTGTGCTGCGCCGGACGCAGTTTGACCTTGCGGCCGCTGAAAAGCGTGCTCATATTCTTGAGGGCTTGAAGATCTGTCTTGACAATCTTGATGAGGTGATTACTACGATTCGTGAGTCACCGGATGCATCAACGGCGCAGGAGCGGCTTATGGAGCGCTTTGGCTTGTCAGAGTTGCAGTCGAAGGCGATTTTGGAGATGCGTCTTCAGCGTTTGACCGGCATGGAGCGCAAAAAGATTGACATGGAGTATCTGGAGGTTCTTGCCTTCATCGAGGAGATGCGCTTTATTCTTGGCAGTCCTGAGACGCAGATGCAGATTATCCGCGAAGAGTTGCTGAAGGTCAGGGAGGTCTACGGTGATGCCCGTCGTACCGAAATTGTACCGCAAGAGGGCGATTTCTCCATTGAAGATATGATTGCCCAGGAGGATGTGGTCATTACCATTACTCATGAGGGCTTTATCAAACGCTTCCCGGTTTCAGGCTATCGTCGTCAGGCACGGGGTGGCAAGGGTGTGACGGGGGCTCAGGCGAAGCATGACGATTTTGTCGAGCACATGTTTATTGCTTCAACCCACAATTATATCCTCTTTTTCACTAACAGGGGCCGTTGTCATTGGTTGAAAGTGCATGAGATTCCTGAGGCTGGACGTGCGGCAAGAGGCCGGGCGCTGGCCAATATCATGGAGTTGCAGCAGGGTGAAAAAATCAGGGCCTATATTAATATTCGCAATTTTGACGAACCGGGTTTCATTGTTATGGCGACGACCAATGGTATCGTCAAAAAAACAGCTCTTGAAGATTTTTCTCATCCAAGAAAGAATGGTATTGCGGCCATTACCATTGATGAGCAGGATGAGCTGCTTGATGCCCGCTTGACTGATGGCGATCATCAGATTATTCTGGCCAAGAGTTCCGGTTTTGTGGTACGCTTTCCAGAGGCTGAAATCCGCGTGATGGGTCGTACAGCGATGGGCGTCAAGGGTATCACGCTTGATGAGGGTGAGAAGTGTATTTCAATGGTGACCACCAAGCGTTTTGATACGGCGCTGCTTGCTGTTACCGACAACGGTTTTGGCAAGAGAAGTCGTGTGGAGGATTACCGCTTGACGAGGCGTGGTGCACGCGGGGTCATTACGCTCAAGGCTCATGAAAAGGTTGGTGCGCTTATTGGCCTGCTTGATGTTAATGATGATGATGATCTGATTATTATTACGACACATGGCATTGTCAATCGTCAGCATGTCTCCGATATTCGTTTGACTGGAAGGAACACTTCAGGGGTCAGGCTTGTCAGGCTGATGGCAGGGGATGTCATCTCTGCCCTTGCAAGAGTGCCTAAGAGCGATGAGGAGACAGAGGGTGAGCTGCCTTTGGAAGATCCTGATGGACAGATTGATCTCTTTGTGTAGTCACAGTAAACCCTATGGAGGAGATATGGACGAGAAAAAGCCTTATATCATTACGGAGAAGCCGGGTACAAAATATTATTGTACTTGTGGTCGCTCACAGAAGCTGCCCTATTGTGACGGGTCGCACAGATGGAGCGAATTTCATCCTGTAAAAGTTGAGATCGAAGAAGAAAAAACAGTAGCAATATGCGCTTGTGGCCGTTCACAGAAGTTCCCCTTCTGTGACGGTTCTCACAAGGCAGAGCAATAATCAAACTCTTAATCAAGGACGGACGGTTTCATGGCTCGACCGAAAAATGTGAAACATATTTTTGTGACCGGAGGGGTAATTTCCTCGCTCGGCAAGGGCATTTTGTCGGCCTCTCTCGGGATGCTGCTCAAGTCGCGTGGTCTCAAGGTGGCCATACAGAAATATGATCCCTATATCAATGTGGACCCTGGTACGATGTCACCCTACCAGCATGGCGAGGTTTATGTGACCGATGACGGTGCTGAAACGGACCTTGATCTTGGTCATTACGAACGTTTTCTTGATGAATCGACGACGCAGTCTTCGAATCTGACGATGGGGCGGGTCTACAAATCTGTCATCGACAAGGAGCGTCGGGGTGAATACCTTGGAGCAACGGTTCAGGTGGTGCCACATGTGATTGATGAAATCAAGGATCGGATGGCCGAGCAGGCCAAAAATGGTGATCTTGATGTGTTGATTACCGAGATTGGCGGAACGATTGGCGATATCGAGTCGCTCCCGTTTCTTGAAGCGATGCGGCAGATGAAGCTTGAGATGGGTGACAGCAATCTGCTTAACATCCATCTCACGTTTGTCCCCTATATCAAGGCGGCAAGTGAATTGAAAACAAAGCCGACCCAGCACAGTGTGAAAATGCTGCTTGGTGTTGGTATTCAGCCAGATATTCTTGTCTGCCGCAGTGAAAAGCCGCTCTCACGCGAGATCAAGAACAAGGTGGGCCATTTCTGTAATGTCAATGAACTGGACGTTATCGGCCTGAACGATTGCGATACGATTTACGATGTTCCGCTGATGCTCCTCAAGGAAAAGCTTGATTTGCGTGTGCTTAAAAAGCTCGGACTCAAGAAATACAAGGAGCCGACGCTTGATTACTGGCGCGATTTCTGCAACAAGGTCAAGTTCCCGCAGGATGGGGAGGTTACCATCGGAATATGCGGCAAGTACACGGAGTATCCTGATGCCTACAAGTCCATTATTGAGTCATTTATTCATGCCGGTGCAAGCAACAATGTGAAGGTGAACGTCAAGCTGCTCAGGGCGGAGGATGCTGAGTTGAATGCCTTCGATTTTGCAAAGGAGCTGGAGGGGCTTAACGGTATTCTGGTTGCACCGGGCTTCGGTGATCGGGGGATTGAGGGAAAGATCAAATATATCCAATACGCGAGAGAGCAGAATGTTCCGTTCCTTGGAATCTGCCTTGGCATGCAGTGTGCTACCATTGAGTTTGCGCGTAATGTCTGCAGCTTGCAGGATGCCAACTCCACTGAGTTCAACAAGCGAACTCGCTTTCCGATTATTGACCTCATGGAGCATCAGAAAAAGGTCAAGGAGAAGGGTGGTACCATGCGACTGGGCAGCTATCCCTGCATTATCGCCGAAGGGTCGAAGGCCTACGCGGTTTATGAGAAGTTTCTTATCAATGAAAGGCATCGCCATCGCTACGAGTTCAACAATACCTGGCGCAAGAACTTTGAGGAGAGTGGTATGATTTTTTCCGGAACTTCACCGAATGGTGAGCTGGTAGAGATTATCGAGCTGAAGGAGCATCGCTGGTTTGTGGGGGTACAGTTCCACCCAGAGCTGAAATCAAGGGTGCAGAAGGTACATCCTCTGTTTCACGGTTTTGTTGCAGCCGCGAAGGAGTATGCCCACGGCGTTCATCAGATGGAGTTGGTTGTTGAGATGCCCTCATTCGCTCCAGTGTACGATGAACCGGCATAATAAGTGGCTTTTTTCCACTTTTCATAAAGAAAGGTGAAGAAAAGATTAGGAAGGTAAAGGTAAAGATGATACATTGGGAACCCACTGAAGAATGACCGAAAGGGAAAACGAAAGTGGGAAAGAGCCTGCAAAATGGCACGTTATTTGACAGTATGAGA
>CAIQGA010000068.1 GCA_903871235.1 uncultured Chlorobiaceae bacterium | reverse complement strand
CGAAAAAAGCACGACGAAAAAGAGCTTGAAGATGCCTTGATTGAGCATGTTACCCGATTTTTACTGGAACTCGGCGCAGGCTTTTCATACATCGGGCGGCAGTACAAGCTCGAAGTAGGTGGCGACGACTATTTTATTGACCTCCTGTTCTATCATACCCGCCTGCACTGTTTTGTGGTGATTGAACTCAAGGCGGTAAAGTTCAAACCGGAGTTTGCCGGAAAACTGAATTTTTATGTCTCGGCAGTTGATGGTATCCTGAAAACCGAACAGGACAACCCCACCATAGGTATCATTATATGCAAGTCAAAAAATGACGTGGTGGTGGAATATGCGCTCAAGGATATTCACAAGCCGATTGGTGTCAGTGAATACCTGATTACCAAAAACCTGCCCATAGAATTCCAGTCATCCCTGCCGAGTATCGAGCAGATTGAGGCAGAATTGGGAGGTGGCGATGAGTGAGGGTAGAAGTGGGTGGAACGTGTATCAATTAGGGCAATTAATTGAACGAGGTAGTGCGGAGCTTCAAACGGGTCCATTTGGGACAATGCTCAATTCTTCAGAATACACCGTCACGGGAACCCCTGTGATTGCCGTTCAAGATATTGGTGAAAACAAGCTGAGCCATCATAAGTTTGTTTATGTTAACGAATTTACTGTAAAGCGTTTATCGCGGTATAAGGTTAAAAAAGGTGATATTATTTTTGGGAGGAAGGGTGCCGTCGAGCGTAGGGCAATAATCAAAACATCGGAGGAGGGATGGCTGCAGGGAAGTGACTGTATCAGATTGCGATTTGATGACTCGATAGATGCAGCATTTATTTCTTATCAATTTGGTAGTGAGTCACATAGGGAGTGGATGCTTCAATTTGCAAGTGGCGCCACCATGCCCTCTCTAAATCAGCAAATTCTTAAATTGCTGCCGATTAGACTTCCTGCTCTTCCCGAACAAAAAGTTATTGCAGCAGTCCTCAGCAGCCTCGACGACAAAATCGATCTGCTGCATCGCCAGAACAAAACTCTTGAATCCATGGCCGAAACCCTCTTTCGCCAGTGGTTTATTGAAGAGGCGCAGGAGGATTGGGCAGATACAACACTTGATTGCCATAGTGAAGTCCTGAGAGGACTTAGCTATAAAGGTAGTGGGTTATCCGATTCAGGTCTGGGCATACCAATGCACAATTTGAATTCGATCTATGAAGGTGGTGGGTATAAAGAAGTCGGAATTAAGTATTACACGGCCGAATTTAAAGAACGCCACCTCGTCAGAAATGGAGAGATTATTGTTGCAAACACTGAGCAAGGACATGAGTTTAAGTTAATCGGATGCCCCGCAATTGTTCCGTCTTTTTATGGAGAAAAAGGATTGTTTAGCCAACATATCTACAGGGTAATTTTAAAGGAAAACAGCTATCTAACGACAGTATTCCTTTATTGCCTCCTCATGACGCCTAATATCAGAGAACAAATCATATCTGCAACAAATGGTTCAACTGTGAATATGCTTGCAATAGACGGTTTACAAAGACCTAAGTTCAAATTACCTCCCAAAGAAAAGGTTGTTGAATTTTCAAGACTTGTTAAGTCATGGTGGAAAAAGAAAGACGTGAACCATTTACAACTTCGTACACTCGAAAAACTTCGTGACACCCTGCTCCCAAAACTGATGAACGGTGACGTGAGGATAAAAAATTAACTTACAGATATGAAAATATCGAATGAACAAGCAGAATACCTGTTGAAATTGCCCAAGAAAATTATTGGGCCGGAAGGTTTGCTGGAGAGTTTGACGATTGACCAGCAGTTTTCGTTTTACCAACGTTTCGAGATTATTTCAGCAAAAGATGATGAGTTTACTTTTTTATTGGAAATAAAACAGAGCCAGAAAAAAAGTATTCGTGTCAGTTTTCACCATCAGGAAAACGATACTAAAACAGGCTTGCTGCGTATCGATTACAATAGCGGGCATCAAAACCCTGAAGGGATTTCAGAATTTGTTCCTAATAAATTTCATCCCTACGTTGGGAAATCTTTTTCAAATAAAGAACACCACATCCATTATCATGTGCACGGTTATAAATCACTCGCTTGGGCAATCCCTTTGGTAGATGATGACTTTCAAATTAAAGAGTTGAATGTTGGCTCACAGTTTAATAACGCCTTGGCAGATATCATTAAACTGTTTGCAAAGGCAATCAATCTGGAGACGGTTATGACAATAAATCCATTACTACTATGAGCTGGATAGAGAATAGTATCAAAGAATATTACAATTGGCTTCGCGATAAAACCATTGTAACCAAAGATGAAAACACAGGATGGAGCGCTATAACCACTCCGTTTTTGGGCTTGTTTAATAATAATATTGAGATTTATGCCAAGCTTGAAAATGGCAAGCTAATTTTATCTGATGATGGCGTAACATTAGCTAATTTAGAGCTTGAAGGAGCACCTATATTGCGTTCTCCGAAACGCAAAGAGTGGCTCGACATGGTGTTACTGAATTATGGAATAGCATTGCTTGATAATGAACTTCAGGTTATTGGAACAGAAAAGGATTTTAATCAAAAGAAGCATAACCTGATTTGTGCAATTTCAGAAATATCGGACATGGCAATGATGGCAAAACATACAGTATCCTCTCTTTTCAAGGAAGACGTGAAAGCCTATCTCGATGAACAAGGCATTATTTGCACTCCACAGTTTATTGCGAAAGGGTCTACAGGTATTGAATTTACCTTTGACTTTCAAATAGCGGGCAAACAACAAGAAATTGTTATTAAATCTTTTAATTCGCTGAATAAAATTAATGTCCCCAATTTTCTCTTTGGTTGGGAGGATATAAAGCCAACAAGAGAGAAGGTTTCCTGCAAAAAATTAAAAGGGTTGGCTATTGTTAATAATGAGGATAAGGAAATAAAAAGAGAGTATTTGGATGCATTAGAAAGCAAAGGCGCTAGTATTATATTGTGGGATCAACGCCGTCAACCGGAAATGTTAAAGAAATTTGCTGCGTAGCATCCAATGGAAATAAAGTATGACTCAAAAGCTTACCGAATCAACAATCGAAGAGTTTGCCATTCATCTGTTTGAACGGCAGGGGTATAGCTACCTCTACGGCCCAGATATTGCACCTGACGGAGTTGATTCTGAGCGTCGCCATTACGATGATGTGTTGCTGACAGCTCGGCTTGAAAACGCGCTTCGCCGTATTAACCCCCGCCACTCTTCGGCAGTGCTTCAGGCTGCACTGAAAGAGGTTCAGCGCATCCATTCGCCTGATCTTTTGGCCAACAATGAAGCCTTTCACCGACTGATAACTGAAGGTGTGGGAGTCAGCTATCAGCAGAATGGAAACGAGCGCGGTGAACTGGTTCGGCTCATTGATTTTGATACTCCCGAAAACAATGAGTTTGTGGTGGCAAATCAGTTTACGGTTATTGAGAACCACCAGAACAAACGCCCCGACATAGTGCTCTTTGTCAACGGCATCCCTCTGGTGGTGCTCGAACTGAAAAACGCTGCTGATGAAAACGCAACCATCAAGTCAGCGTTTCGCCAGATTGAAACCTACAAACAGGCAATTCCTGCTCTTTTTACTTCTAATGCCATTGTTGTTATCTCTGATGGGCTTGAGGCCAGGGCAGGCTCCCTTTCTGCCGGTTTCTCCCGGTTCATGGCATGGAAAAGCGCTGACGGCAAAGCTGAAGCTTCACATCTGGTCAGTCAGCTTGAAACGCTGATTTCAGGCATGTTGAACAAGGCAACACTGCTTGATCTTGTGCGTCACTTCATTGTTTTTGAGAAAAGTAAAAAGGAAGACCCCGCTACCGGTATCGTCACTATCACGACGGTTAAGAAATTGGCAGCTTATCACCAGTACTACGCCGTCAATGCCGCTGTAGCCTCCACCCTGCGAGCAGTTGACTTGGGTGCGGTCATGGTTGGTCACGAAAGTCCGGTGAATTATGGCCTTCCTGGAGTAGCAGGCCAGCCAAGGGGCGACATGAAGGCGGGAGTGGTGTGGCATACCCAAGGGTCAGGTAAATCGCTCTCGATGGTTTTTTATACCGGCAAGATTGTTCTGGTACTCGATAATCCTACCATTCTTGTTATAACTGACCGCAACGATCTTGACGACCAGTTGTTCGATACCTTTGCGGCATCAAAACAGTTGTTGCGGCAGGAGCCGGTGCAGGCAGAGAGCAGGGAGCAGTTGAAAGAGCTGTTGAAAGTCGCTTCAGGAGGGGTGATCTTTTCAACCATCCAGAAGTTTCAGCCCTCAGAAGGGAATGTCTATGAGCAGTTATCCCCTCGCCGAAATATT
>CAIQGA010000067.1 GCA_903871235.1 uncultured Chlorobiaceae bacterium | reverse complement strand
TTTTTTTCGCATTACTGTAATGATTATCGCTTTTCAGGTACAAGGCTGACCCATTTTTCATGATCTCTCAAGCGTAACAATGGAACAACAGATACTGAACTATCAGATAGAGCGCCTTCTTGGAGAGGGTGGGATGAGTCGGGTCTATCTTGGTATCGACTTGAAGACTGGCCAGAAAGTAGCCATCAAAGAGCTGCTGGCGCAACTGGCCAATCATGATGAACTGCGTGACCGGTTTCGGCGTGAGGCGCAATTTATGGCGAAACTCAGCCATCAGCATATTGTTCGTCTTATCCGCTACGAAGAGATCGGCACACGACTCTTTCTTGTTCAGGAATACATTGAGGGGGTGACTCTTGAAGAGTATATCGCAAAGGAAAAAGGTCCGATTCCTGAAGAAGAAGCAAAAGAACTCTTTTGCCAGTTACTGGAGGCATTTGCTTATGCGCATGACAATGAGGTGATTCACCGTGACATCAAACCCTCAAACATCATCATTACCAAAGGCAAGCAAGTCAAGGTTGTCGATTTCGGTATTGCAAAAATAGCCGCTGGAAGCAGCAGTACACTGCATACCAAGACAGGTATTCGTATGGGAACTCTGGCCTATATGAGTCCTGAGCAGGTGAATGGCCGAGAGGTTGATGAGAGGACAGATATTTACTCATTGGGAGTGCTGTTGTATCAGATGCTGACCGGCAAAGCCCCTTATGATATGGAAACCGAATCGGAATTTGAGGTGCAGGTCAAGATTGTCAAAGAGCCGTTACCGAGGATGAAGAGTACTTATGAGTATGTCTCGGAAAAGATGCAGAGGATTGTGGACAAAGCAACGTCAAAAGAGAAGGGAGATCGGTATCGGAACTGTAACGACTTTATGCGGGCGATACATGCACCGTCACCTCCGCAACCGCGACCTAAGATTACTCCTCCTGAAGATCATTCTCTGCATTCAGGACTAATTTTACTTGTCATGCTTCTTGTGTTTTTATTAATTGGGGTATTGAGCTTGAATAGCCGCAGTAAACAAGAGGCACCTGTAGAAGCGCCAGTCGAGGCACCCGCAGCGCCTGCCGCTGAATATCCGGTTGAGGCACCAGAGGCGCCAGCAGCACCTGCTGAGGCCCCTGCAGAAGTTTACAGCCCTATCCCTGATCAAGACAGTAACGAATACGCCAGTATTATCAGAAGCTTTGTAGAAGCTGAAGATAACAGAGATATTGCTGGTATAACTAAATATTTATCCACGAACATGAGCAGATATTGGGATATTTTGAGTCCTACTTCTGAACAAATCTATAACAAAATTCAGTATGTCTGGGGCATAACTGCTTATTCGAAAAACAAAATTATTAATATTGAAAGGCAAGACGAATCAACATACATCTTATTTACAAGATTTGAATATTTAGGCACTATTCGGAAAAAAGTTAGTGTCAAATTTAATAGGATATTTTTTGTTTTTGATCGTGATATGAAAATAAAAGAAATATATGGAATTGATTGAGACTGATTTAAGGGAAACAACTTGTCGGGCACTATTTCAGTAACATTGATCTCTGCACAAATACAGAAAACTGTTTGAAAGTGGTTATATCGTTTTTCTCTCAACAGTGGCAGAGTCTCCCGAAATATCAGGCAAGTTATTGGCAACTCCTTCGCCGTTATTTTTTTCGCATTACTGTAATGATTATCGCTTTTCAGGTACAAGGCTGACCCATTTTTCATGATCTCTCAAGCGTAACAATGGAACAACAGATACTGAACTATCAGATAGAGCGCCTTCTTGGAGAGGGTGGGATGAGTCG
>CAIQGA010000066.1 GCA_903871235.1 uncultured Chlorobiaceae bacterium | reverse complement strand
GAGGCGAAGGTTGCGCCACTCTTTGTTCTGGCGTTTCAGGTGCATGACGGCTGAGAGCAGCATCCCGGCTGAGCCGCAGGTGGGGTCGTAGATTGACTCTCCCTGTTTGGGCTCAAGCATTTCGGTCATCAGGTGAACCACGGTGCGATTGGTGTAGAACTCTGCTGCGGTGTGGCCGGAGTCGTCGGCAAATTTTTTGATGAGGAACTCGTAGCCGATACCGAGCTCATCTTCGGGGCAGTTGACGAGTGAGAGGGTCTGCGAGCTGAAATGCTCTATCAGTTCACGAAGTGTATGGTCCGACAGGCGCTCCTTGTTGCTCCATTGGGCATCACCAAAAATACCGTGAAGGGTATCCGGGTTGGCCTGCTCAATGCTGCGCATGGCTTTCTGGAGTGCATGGCCAATGTTGGTGCTTCTGGAGCGAACGTCGTTCCAGTGGCACTCTTCAGGCACCTGGAAGCGATGGTTCTCCGGAAAAAAGGCAAAATCGAGGTCACCGCCCGACTCTTCAAGCGCAACACCGAACTCTTCGTCGTAAACGTCGGAAAGGCGTTTGAAAAACAGAAGCGGAAAAATGTAAGTTTTGAAATCAGCGGCATCAACCGGGCCCCGCAGGATATTGGCCGCCTCCCAGAGGTGACTGGAGAGTGTTCCTGGCTGGATCGCAGGATCATTTTCGCTCTGTTGCCTCATGGAGTTTCAATAAAGGGTTTCTTTTCTTGTTCCAAAGCGGCGTTCAAGCAGCCTTTTCAGTAATCTGGATTTTTCCTTGGTTATACCAATTTGCTCTATGCTCGTAATGTATTCTGCTTTTTCTTTATCCTCAATTTTAATTTAGGAGAGTGGGTATTATCTGCATCATAAAAGCCCTGCTCTACTTTATTCTTTTGATTACTATAAAGAGAAGTCAGTGGTTAATTTGGATGGAAGCCTTCTGTTGAGCAAAAAGGAAGTTCGCTCCCCTGATGCACCAGAATCTTGTACGCCGACGGGCTGAACTTGCAACAATAAAATGGACACATCAAGAAGCCATAAGTATTAATTGTTGCGAGGGAAAAGTACCTGTCCGAGTCGTTGAAGTATGCGGCATACCGGATGATGCTGTATGGTGTGCTTGCTGAGATAGCCTGAAACTCCTGCACGAGTACCTTCTGTTTTGCCACGGTCACACCCTTGTTTTGTATTGGTCAAGTGCTCCCTTGCTGCCGATCGATGCAGGATTTACGCTTCGTCAATCTGACGGAGGATTTCCCGCAGCGAAGTAGTCGTTGCCAACTTCTCCTCGTCAGTGGCTGAATTGTAAAAACCAATAATGGCTTTGCCGCCGATACCGATTGGGGGATACTCTTTTTCGGCAAGCGTCGGCATCATGGCAATGAATTTCGACACCGTCTCCTTGTCCATTCCGTTTATTTTCTGGACGACATCTTCTGCGATACTGGCAGAGGCATCCTCGCCGAGACCGGCAACGTAGGCGGCGCTCTGTACGGCACCGTACTGGAAGCCAAGTACAGCAAAAACGATATCCCTGTTTGTGTTGCTTTCGAGTCCAGCCGGACATTGCCCGATTGCTTCAGCGAGGAACTGCAGTGCCATTTTTGTTACTGCTTCGATGTTTTTTTTATGATTGTTTTGCATCAGGATCGATAATTTTGTTGCATGCTCTCTGTCAGCGTTCATGAACGATACCTTTACATACAATTTTCTGATGCGTCAAGGCAACTGCAGGAAGAAAATGGTTGAACGTTCTGTTGCTGAAAAAAATCTCTCTTTTAAGTCGCCTTTTTCGTGTGCTAACGGATGTTTTTCTGTTCGCTTGCCAGTAAGACGGTGTTGATTTCTTGTTTTTTTTTACGTATTGTTTTTTTATACTACAGCGTAAGGTTTTTCATTTGTTTGGTTTTCTTGAATTTGTGTGGGAGATATTTGCTAAAGTTGTGTTTCATGGGGAGATTTTTAAAAAATTGAACAAAAATTTCGAAATTCTGCTTCACGGAACTTTTATGGGTAATTTCGAGGTTTATCGCAAGATAACACTTTGTTACAGTTCTCGGTTCTTTTTATTATTGCAAATCGCTTAAGGTGGGGTAGGGCCTCCGGCGGTGTTCATGAAAATGCAGCAAGTTCAGTTGTTGACTTTAACTTTTCCTTTATATATATTAACTTTGTAGTCAGGGGGCGGTATTTTTATATGAGTTCAATAGGTTCCCTGCCCAATAAATGGATATGAAATTAAGGCCAGATGCGCAAGGCTCGGTTGTATGTGGGGTAACAATCAACTAAAATCATTGGGAGATAAAGCTATGCTAAAGAATTTCTTTTCCGTCAAATCACAAAAAGGCGTGACCATGATTGAGTACGCCTTGATTGCTGCTTTGGTTGCTGTTGTTGCGATTGGGGCTCTCACGCTTGTGGGGACTAATTTAACCGCTATTTTTACCGATATCAGTAACGCTATCGCTCCGTAACAGTAATTTTTTTATAGACTAAGTAGTGAAAATACCAGTCTTTGCTCTTGCCATCGCACTCACTTTGGGAGCGATGGCGGCTTTTGTAGCAGCCCGTTGGATGAGCGCCCCCAAAGCTCCAGGGTTCAAGGTAGTCATCGTCGAGTTGCCGATCGAAGCTGGGAAAGCTATCAAGGCTGATCAAATCAAGAGCATCGATTGGCCCGGTTCGGTTGTTCCGCAGGATGCTTCCACTCGCACCACCAGCGTGGTGGGTCGAATTGCCCGCGTCTCCATGATTCCGGGTGAGCCTGTTTTATTTGGAAAATTGGCTCCAAAAAACGCGACTGGCGGATTATCCTCGATTATCCCTAAGGGCAAGCGTGCCATTACCGTTCGTGTAAACGAGGTGATTGCGGTTGCCGGATTTGCTCTGCCAGGTAGCTATGTGGATGTTTTGGTTAGCGGCAAGGACTCCGAGCAACAGCCTTTTTCGCGAACAGTGCTGTCACGCCTCAAAGTATTGGCCGTGGCTCAAGAAACCACTGCCGACCCCGATAAACCCAAAGTGGTCAATGCCGTAACCCTCGAGCTTACGCCGCTCGAATCAGAAAAGCTCGACCTGGCCCGTAACATCGGGGTGCTTTCTTTAGTTTTGCGCAACGAACTTGACACCGGCGTAATAAACTCCGCAGGTGTACGTTTGTCTGACATTGTGAATCCACAGTCCACCCGTGCAACCACCTCTTCGCCGGTTGCACAAGCGGAAACGGCGACCGACACTGTGGCGGCACCTTCGCTTCAAAGCAGTGTACCCGAAGAAATCCGTGGCACCAGCCGCCAGCCTGTAGCCAAACCCTAATTAACATGCCCATGAATTTGACACGCCTGATGCGTTTGACTTGCAGGTTGAGTGTTCTTGTGGCGCTTCTTTCTGGCACAGTATCTGTGGCCCTGGAGGCATCTCCCTCGATCTATCTTGTGCCTGTGGGCGAATCCAGGGCATACCGGCTCGCACGACCCATTACACGTGTTGCTGTGGGCAACCCTGAGGTGGCCGACTATATTATGCTTAACCCCTCAGAACTCTATCTGCTGGGTAAAAAAACAGGTGCAACCAATCTTATTGTCTGGGACCAAAAAGGCAACTTCACGTCTACACCGCTGCAAGTCAGCCGCAACACCAACCCCATAGAAGTCATGTTGAAAGTCGTCTTGCCGAATGAGACCGGCATTCAAATCTTCGCCTGGGGGCCAGCGTTGGTACTGGCTGGTACGGTGTCTAACACCCTCGTTGCCGACACCGCCTACCGCTTGGTAAACGCGTATTTGGGTGGCACGGTTCCGGGTGTCAATCCCGAATCCACCCTGGCCAATAGTGCCTCTGGCTCTGCGGCACCTGCCAGTATCCCTGGCGTGGTCAACCTCCTTAAAGTCCGCACCCCGCAGCAAGTCCGCCTCGAAGTTCATATTGCTGAAGTTTCCAGATCCTACATCGAAACTTTGGGCCTCGGCTGGACGCCAAGTTCGGGCAATATTCAAGGCAGCTTCCGTTCAGGGTTTGTCAGTAACGCCACGCTCAACCTTTTGCTGCATGGCAACCGGCTTCAGGTGGAAGCCGAGCGCACCGCCAGTTTGATTAAAATCCTGGCCGAACCAACCATTGTCGCCATGAGTGGTCAAGAAGGGTACTTCCTGGTTGGTGGCAAAATTTATACGCCAACCGTCAGCTCCAACGGAGCAACCGATTACGTCGAACGCACCTATGGTGTGGGTTTGCGATTTACACCAACCGTGCTGGATGCAGGTCGTATTTCGCTCAAGGTTGCATCAGAGGTCTCTGAGCCTGTCACTACTGAAACCACAGGCAATTTGCCCACCTTTAAAACCAGCGCTGTTTCCACCACTGTGCTAATGAATGAGGGTGAAAACCTTGTTATTGGAGGTCTTCTGCGCGACAAACTCAACGAAGTCATACGGGCGGTGCCCTTGCTGGGTGATATTCCCATTCTTGGCGCGCTATTCCGACGCATCGAGAAGAATTCTGAAACTACCGAACTCATGGTTATTATTCGCCCTACCCTGGTCAAATCCAGCGCCGCCGTGCCAGAGCTCCCCACCGACCGGTTTGTGCCGCCTACTCGAAAAGAGCTTTTTATCGACGGAAAGCTTCAAGGCTCACCGCTAAAATGACCGCCATGCGCGCAGATGATTTCACACTTCAGGCCCCGACAACGGAGCACACTTCATTGCAAAAGGGAAGTGTGCTGGTTGAATTTGCGCTCATCCTGCCCGTTTTTCTGCTTCTCCTCTTTGGGGTAATCTCTTTTTCTGTAGCACTGTACAACAAAACCGTACTCACCATGGCCACCCGGGAGGGCGCACGTGCTGGAGTCAAGTTCGTTGCAGGCCGGACTGACGCTATCATCTTAAGCAGCGCCAGGGCAGCCACTTTGCAGGCCTGTCAAAACAACCTCCTCTCTTTTGGGCCTGATATGACCCCTGACGTCCCTACTCCTACCATTCTGAACAACATCCTCACCGTCACGGCCACCGTTAATTACACCGGACTCTATATTTTTCCGGGCTTTTTAATCTCGGCCCAAACCAGCATGAGGCTCGAATAACCATGGTACCCTCACGCCACATCATCAAACTGCTGCACGGCCAGCGTGGCAGTGCCGCCATTTTGTTTGTCCTGTGCTTGCCGGTGTTGCTTGCTTTTGCCGCTTTGGCGGTTGACCTGGCCCGCCTCAACCTGACCAAGGTTGAACTTCAAAATGCGGCCGACGCTGCGGCTCTCGGCGGAGCTCGTTCACTCACCGACACAGGGAGCTACCCCAATTGGTCTGTGGCTGAGGCCACTGCATTGGATGTGGCACAACACAACTTTGCCAATGCCGCCCGGATTCAGGATGCTACCATTGAAACGGGTTACTGGAACATCAATAACCCCTCGCTCGGTCTGTATCACCCCGGCACACCCGGAACCGGGGATGTTCCTGCCGTCCGCGTCACGGTTGCTCTCTCCAGCACCCAAAATAACGGGCCCTTGCCGTTGTTTTTCGCCCCCATTCTGGGTATTGCCCCACGCAACGTTCAAGCCAGTGCCATTGCCATGATAACCGGTGCAGGTGGTCCTTTTGACTATGCAATATTTTCCGGCAGCACTTCAAATAATTTGAGTATAAATGGAAGTACCTATAATATCGAAGGCTCAGTTCATGCCAATAAAAATGTAACAATCAATGGTAGTTCGATTACTATTACTGGTGCAGCAGAAGCTAGAGGAACAGTTACAACGAATGGCAGCAACATTCATATAGGTTCAAGATTACCCAATGATGCAAGAGATATACCTATGCCGGATCAAAGTGCATCTATAGCCGCTGCGGCAGCTGCAGCTCATCAAACGTATACCGGTTCCAAAACCATTAATGGAAGCAGTATTACTTCTGATCCGATTTATGTTCAAGGAAGTCCAGGCACTATCACGGTAAATGGCTCTTCATTTACCGCTACAGGAGCTGTTATGGCAGATGGCAATATTTATATAAATGGCAGTGGTATGGCTTCAGGCAACAGTCAGGTATGCTTTTATTCTAAAAACGGAAATATATATATTAATGGCAGTAGTTATGCCCTGAATGGGGTATTGTACGCCCCCAATGGCAGCATTTATATCAATGGTAGTAGCATTACGGTAAATGGTTCTATTGTAGGTAAACAGGTCAATATAAACGGTAGCAGTTTTACAGTTGATAGAACCGATTATCCAATAACATCGTTATCGTTGCCTGCAAGTAATGTGCAGTTGGTTGAATAACTGGATTTAGGACTAATTTTCTCGCAGCTCCTTTGATGGATTTTATAAAACAGACGATAATAAAATATTGCGGGTTATTTCATCAACAACGCGGAAATCGCCACCACCGATGAGGGCACTTGCAACGGGCTGCCACTCGGCGCATATAGTCCACCCATACTTGTCCAATAAAAAGACATGAACATTGTTACCTACTCTTCCCAGCCCTGGGAGGTTCCCGATACACAACTTGAACAGGGTCAACACCAGGTAGTCCGACTGGTGGGCGAGTTAGGGAGCATGGTGCGCCAACTCACAGCCCAAAAACCAGACCTTGTATTTTTAGTGGGTTTTGAGCCAGCCGAGCCCCATTATATTCAAGAGGTAGAGAAACTCTGCCTCGCTCTACCGCATGCCGCCATCGTGGCCCTGCACCCACAAACAGAGTCTGAACTTCTGTTATCGCTTATGCGCGCTGGTGTACGTGAAGTCGTTGTTGACAGCGCCTCTGAAACCCTGCAACAAGTTATCGAACGCGTTCACCTTCATGCCAAAGGCGCGAGCATTAGCCAGGGTCGGGTTTTTGGATTTGTCTCTTCCAAAGGGGGGGATGGCAGCTCTTTCATAGCGGCCAATTTAGCCTTTGCGCTCTCTCAAGAGCCCGACACCCGTGTGCTGGCGGTCGATGTCTCTTTACCCTTTGGCGACCTTGACATGTACCTCACCGGAGATAACCACCCTCAAGACTTGTCTGATATTTCCAGTCAATCCGACAGGCTCGATCGGTCGTTACTCGACAGTATGGTGCAGCACCTCAGCCCCACGCTCGACCTCATCCCTTCGCCCACCACATTCGAAAAAATTGTTCATATCGAACCCGAGCGCGTGAGTGAGCTCATTCACATTGCCGCAAACTTTTACGACTACATTCTGGTTGACTTTGGTTTATCTTTCGATCAAGTCATCATTCTGGCTCTTGATCACCTTGACGAATTCTGCATTGTATGTACTCCGTCGCTGCCATCGCTGCGCCGGGCGGGCCAACTGCTCAAACTCTGGAAAGAATTTGAAAAACCCATGTTGCGCATCGAAATTATCCTTAACCGCGCTGACACAAGTATCCGTATCTCCAGTACTGAAATGGAAAAAGTCATCGGCAGGCCAATTAACCATCGCTTCCCCTCCGATCCGGAAGCCGTGCAAGAATCCCTTTTGATTGGTCAGTCTTTATTGCAAGTGGCACCCAAATCCAAACTTTCCAAAACCATCGTCGACTGGGCCGTGCAACTCACAGGCAGCAGTCATCATAAATTATCGCTATGGCAACGCTTAAAGATCAAATAGCTCGTTGGAACCTCTCCACCAAACGGGTTGTAGCTTCCCCTGCATCGGCGTCGGCACAACTTCATGCGGTTGAGCGTCTAACTTCGCCTGTACCAGCACCGGCGATAAAAACCAAAGCATCCCCGGGGGTAGAGTATTACTCGACAAAAATGAAGTTGCACCAAAAACTGCTCACCCGCATCGACCTCAACTCTATCGAAAGCCTGACCCCCGAGCAGTTGCGCAATGAGCTTGGGGTTTTGCTTGTCGCGCTCATCGAAGAAGACGATATCCGCTTCAATGATCAAGAGCGCGCCAAATTGGTGGCCGACCTCAAAAACGAAATCATGGGGCTGGGCCCTTTGGAGCCCTTGCTGGCCGACCCCACCATTTCTGAGATCATGGTCAACGGCTACCAAAAGGTCTATGTCGAAAAAAGCGGACGCATTCAGATCACCGACATCCGCTTCAACGACGACGCACATCTCATGAAAATCATCGACAAAATTGTCTCTCGTGTGGGGCGGCGCATTGATGAATCCAGCCCTATGGCCGATGCCCGCCTGCCCGATGGGTCGCGCGTCAACGCCATCATTCCGCCATTGGCTCTCGACGGCCCAGTTCTCACCATTCGACGCTTTGCGGTTGTGCCTCTGCAAATGGACGATCTCATTAAAAAAAACACACTATCACCCTCCATGGCCGAACTGTTGTCGGCTCTGGTTAAAGTCAAGAGCAACATCATCATTTCCGGCGGTACTGGCTCTGGTAAAACCACGCTGCTTAACATTCTATCAAGCTTTATTCCACACAACGAACGCATTGTCACCATCGAAGACACTGCCGAACTTCAGCTTCAGCAAGATCACGTCATTCGTCTGGAAACGCGCACGCCAAACATTGAAGGTAAAGGCGAAATCACCATGCGTGCACTGGTGAAAAACTGCTTGCGCATGCGGCCCGACCGCATCGTGCTGGGTGAGGTCCGAAGCTCTGAGGTGATCGACATGCTGCAAGCCATGAACACTGGCCACGAAGGCTCGCTCACCACCATTCATGCCAACAGCCCGCGGCATGCGCTGGGGCGGCTCGAAAACCTGGTGGGCATGGGTGGCCTCACGATACCCAGCAAAGCCCTGCGCGAGCTCATTTCCTCGTCGATTCACTTTATCGTCCAGGAAACACGAATAAATGACGGTAGCCGCAAGATCGTCAGCATCGAAGAAATCGTCGGTATGGAAGGCGAAATCATTACCACCCAGGAAATTTTTGGCTACAAGCGCACCGGCACAAACCCGGATGGAACGGTGCAAGGAGTGTTCAGAGCCACAGGCGTGCGTCCAAAAGTGTATGAAAAAATGCTCACCTACGGCATCAGTCTCAGTGACGGCATATTCGACTCCGGCCCCAACGACTAACCTGTGCACATCATGACTACATTTTTGATCTCCTTTATTGTTTTTGTTGCAGTCATGCTTATCATGCTGCTGGTCTATAGTGTGTGGCTCCACTTTTTCGATCGTCGCAACAAAGCAAAAAAAATGCGCTTGCAGGCCATCCTCAACGCCGTTCATTGGGGTGGGCAAAGTCAAGGCAGCGCACAAACTACGCAGCAGGAGAGTGCACTCGAAACCTGGCTACGCTCACGCTCCAGAACATTTGAGCAACTCGAAAACCTGATCCAGCGCGCCCACAGCCCGCTCACTGCCGGGCGCTTAATGGGCCTGATGCTCGCCTTGTTTACGGTGGTTGTGGTGTTGGGTCTTCTGCGCCAAACCAACCCCTTGCTCCTGCTCGTGCTGTCCGTCGCCATCGCCAGCATGCCGGTTCAGTGGTTATCCCGGCAGGCTAACCAACGTCGACAACTCTTTGGAGACAAACTCCCCGAAACGCTCGATTACATCTCGCGCGCAATGCGAGCTGGCCACAGCCTTACTTCGGCCCTCGGTATGGTTGGCAAGGAGTTCCCCGACCCCATAGGTCAAGAATTCAAAACGGTCTTCGATGAAATCTCCTTCGGCATCCCATTTAAAGACGTCATAAGCCAGCTCGCCGATCGCGTTCAAAGCTATGACCTCAATTTTTTTGTCATCTCGCTCAAAATTCAGCATGAAACTGGCGGTAACCTTACCGAACTACTCGATGGGTTGGCCAAAACCTTGCGTGAACGCGTCAAACTGCGCGGCAAAATTCGTACGCTTTCAAGCGAAGGGCGCGCATCAGCCTGGGTACTGGGCAGTATGCCATTTCTGCTTGCCGGTATGCTCACGCTCGTAAACCCCAGCTACATGTCGCTGCTCTGGACCTCTTCCCAAGGCCAGACCCTCCTCCTCATCGGTGGTGGGCTCATGGCTGTTGGCTTCTTTGTGCTCAACAGCATCGTCAAGATCAAGGTTTAAACATAGCCATGCCCACCATGCAAACCATCCTGCAAATCCTGACCATTGTGCTATCGGGAGCCGCTGTCGGCTTGGTTGTGCTCGCGTTGTACAATTGGGTGGTCGATAACGCACTCAAAAAACGGCTCACCCAAATCATTCACCAAGGCAGGGCCCAAGCCGGCACCTCTTTGTCCAAGACGGCCAACACCCAAAAAGTAGCCAGCGTCATCAACATTCTCTCTAAACTCTCGATCCCGGAAGAAGGGTGGCAAAGCTCCAGCGTTCATCTCAAGTTTTTGCAGGCTGGCATTCGCAACAAAAATGCACCTCAATACTACTTCGCCGTTAAAACCCTGCTCACCATGGTGCTACCGCTGGTGCTGGCTTTGTTTCTGTATTTTACCCAGCCCGACAGCCCTTTCGCTCGAGGCATGATGTCGGTGCTGTTCACAGCCGCAGCAGGCTACTACCTGCCCGAAATGGTTTTGCGCTTCATCACCAATAAACGTATCGAACGAATGCGCAGCAGCCTGCCCGACATGATCGATCTCATGGTCATCTGCACCGAGTCGGGTATGGGCATCGACGCCGCTATTGCCCGCATATCGCACGAAATGGCCCGCAACAACCCCGACCTGGCCCAAGAGTTTTACCTTTCGGCCCTCGAAATGCGCGCTGGCGCCAACCGCATTGAAGCCTTGCGCAATCTGGCACTGCGCTCATGCCTCGAAGACCTGGATGATCTCGTATCCGTCCTCATACAGGCCGACAAATTTGGCACCAGCCTGGCCGAAGCGTTGCGCGTGCAGTCAGAGATGATGCGCTCACGCCGTGCCCAACGCGCCGAAGAGCTTGCTGCAAAAATTCCTGTCAAAATGACGGTACCGCTTATCTTGTTTATTTTCCCTGCGCTCCTGATGGTGTTGCTGGGGCCGGCAATCATTCAGTTGATGCAAGTCTTCGCAAATAAGCCCTCGCCATGAGCCTCAGTTACATGTTTTGTCTCCTGTGGGCACATTGGCCATGGTGGTTGGCCGGTGCGTTGGTGGGCCTGTGGCTGGTGCTCTTGGCCCGCATCATTCCGCGCAAGGTGTTGCAGTGCGCCAAAGAGAGCCTGCACGCATGGCACGGCCCCGGTGGCGGCCTGGAGCAGCCCATTCCGCTGGCCCGATGCCTATGGGTGCCGGTGGTCAACGCCAGCTTGTGGGCCTGTGCGGCTGACACCGCCAGCCACCCGGCATTCTGGGCAACGCTACTATGGGCCAGTTTGGCCAGCGCTCTCGTGTTGCTCGCCCTCATTGACTGGGACACCACCCTGTTGCCAGACTGGATTGTTTTGCCGTTGGGGGTGGCGGGCCTGGCCAGCAGTTGCGCCGGGTTTACCCCGCACAGCCTGCTCGTTAGCGCAGCATCTGCCGCTGTAGTGCTGGGTCTGATGGGTGGGCTTGCCTGGGCGTTTCAGCGCATCAAAGGCGAAAGTGGTATCGGCGGTGGTGACCTTAAACTCCTGGCTGCATTAGCCACCTGGTGGGGCGTTCTCGGCGTGCTTTATGTGGTGTTGTGGGCCAGTGTGGGTACCGTGGTCTGGTATTTGGTGTGGCGCCGATTCAAAGGCTTTAGCCGTCAGGCCGAATGGCCATTTGGTCCCGCCATTGTGGTGGCGGCACTGGTATGGGGCTTGCAGGCTGCTTATTCGGTAGTGTCGTTCAAGAGGTTTATCTGGCAGACCCTGACCTTGGTGTCAAATGAAACGTTCGCGATAGGGAATATTTTTTTTCAATAACCGTACAACAATGAAAAATAAAGAGCAAATTTATGCATTCTGGCAGGATTTTATATCCGATGTCTGGTCGGGGGTTATTTCGCCTTTTCAGCAGGGGCTTGTCTGCAATATGGCATAAAACACCTGAAAGGTTTTAATCCTGATCTTCCGCAAATTTACTTTATAAGCAATGCGCTTTCTGGTTTTTCAATGGGTTTATTATCGTTGACAATTGCAGGGCTTTACGCTGTGCGTTTGCGTGCAGTCAGTAAATTTGCGGGCACTTTCCCTGCAATAGCTTCAATTCCGGGAGCCTATATGCTCTGGCCTTTACAATCGGTAGTTTGGAAAAGTCCAGGCGTTCAGGTAAACAAGTTCAATGATCTAAAAACCATTAGAAATAGCTTGGAAATATGATCAAAATGAAGTTGGAACTCGCTGCCGAAAGCGACAATGGATATCATGTTTTTTTTATAGTTATGGTAATTCTTTTTTTTCATGTTGCTATTTTCATTGCTAATTATGAGTCCATTCTGCATCAAATCACAATACGCGATTTCGATGGTTACTGGCATCTATTGAGAGTCGAAAATTTATATAATTCCGGCAACATATACGAAACTACTCTATTCCGCAGTAATGCTCCATACGGTGAAAGCCTTCACTGGACAAGATCCTTTGATTTGATATTATATGCTGGCGCATATTCGGGATCCTTTTTTGTTGATTTTAAGGTTGCTTTATTCTGGTGGGCCATTTTTGTTAACCCAGTTTTACATGTATTATCGTTTCTCGTCCTTTTTTGGGGTTTACGTGATTTGATTGGAGCTACACGAGCCTCCCTTTTCGGAATCATTTTGCCTTTTCAATTATATCTGACTTCCATTTTTATTACAGGTGTGCCTGATCACCACGGCAGCCTTATGTTTATTTTTTCTTTTTTTATAGCTCTGGTTTTAAAGTCAATTTTGAGTGGAAATCTGAAATTATTTTCCATCTGTGGCATCGCAGGAGGTATCGCAATTTGGTTTGGCATTGAAAGCATTGCCGTGGTTCTAATAGCCTTTTCCGTATTTGGTCTTGTATGGGTGCTTGAGGGCAAAAGTTATCAAAGCAAGAATTTCCTGTTCTCGTTTTTTTTATTATCAATAACCTTTTTGACACTGTTTATTGATACGAGATTCGATGATCTCATGAAGATTGAATATGATCGTCGCTCCATAGTCCATGTTTTTCTATGGCTCACCACGACGACTTTCTGGGTACTTGTCGCTTTCGTGAGCAAATACACCAACGTACTGGAAAAGAAACGTGCTCGAATCATTGCGGCAACAATAGGTGCGATGGCTTGCATTTTACTGATGCACGAGCTCTTTCCGCTTTTTTTAAAAAATCCACTTTCTGAGGTAGACCCTGCAATCAGATTGATCTATCTAAATGAAACAAGTGAGTTTACCGGATTGTTTTCAGCACCTGGCCATGTATCGAACGTCCCTGTTGCCTATTGGTTGATGACGTTGCCTGGAGCAGTTGTCAGTATTTTTCTCGCATGGCGCAGTAATGCTAAAGAAAGACAAGCGTGGATATTTATAACGCTTCTCAACATAGTCTATATCATTATGTCAGCCTTGACCTTTCGCATGATTACATACGCGACACTATGCGCTCTTGTCCCAATCTCTTATGCCATCCATCTCCCTCTCGTTTTTATCACTCAAAATTTTTGTCGTTCATATACTGTTATAGTCAGAACTGCATTTATTGGAACTTGCTGTTTTTGTTTTTTACTGCCTGTTATAGTTCTTCATTCTAATCAAAATAAATTGTTAATAAATGATGGCAAATTTTTATCTGAAATTTGTCAGTATCTTAACGAAGATCCATTTTTCGAAAATAAACCTCGTCGAATACTTACGAGTATCTACCTGGGCCCATTACTCCTTTACAAAACCCCGCACGAAGTGATCGGCACACCATCACATCGCAACGTTTCCGGCATACTTGATACCTATTATGTCATGAACGCACTCAGGAAGGAGGATGCTTATATGATTATCCATCGCAGGGGTATACAAGCAATACTAATAGCTCGACCAGAGAATGGGATTGGTGATTTTTTTATCCATAATATTAAAAACGTCGAGGATTCAGGTGAAATTTTTCACCACCAGCTTTGGAAAGAAAAAATTCCGGCATGGCTTAAAATATGTGCAGTCCCAAAATCTCTCGAAGGCAAGATCAAAGTATTTAAGGTTGTAGAATAACGTGGATACAATTTCTTGAAAAAAAATTAAACAATGGATCAGAAACCTAAAATTTTAATTCTTATAGTAGCTTACAATGCAGAACGGACAATTAAAAACGTCTTGATGCGTATCCCTTCTGACCTTCTCGACGAATATGAAACCGAAGTGTTGATTATAGACGATAAATCATCTGACGATACTGTGTTACGCTGCTTTACGGCAATACAGAGTGACCAGATTACATTCAAGACCCATGTTTTGGTAAACCCTGAAAACCAGGGATATGGTGGAAATCAGAAGATAGGTTACCAATTTGCTATTGAGCGAGATTTTGACTGCGTTGCACTACTCCACGGTGATGGCCAATATGATCCTCAATATTTGCGGGATCTCATCGCACCTGTTGTAAATGGTGAAGCCGAGGCTGTATTTGGATCCAGAATGCTGACACCTTTCGGTGCGTTAAAAGGAGGGATGCCTGTCTATAAATTTGCTGGCAACAAAATTTTGACTTTTTTTCAGAATGCCATGTTAAAAACCTCTCTGAGTGAATTTCACTCTGGTTACAGGGTGTACTCCATAAAGGCCTTGAAGCAAATTCCCTTTTATTTAAATACATCAAATTATCATTTTGATACCGAAATAATAATCCAATTACTTCTTTTTGGATTCCGTATTGTAGAACGCCCTATACCAACATATTATGGGGACGAAATTTGTTATGTGAATGGGCTCAAATATGCTTTAGATGTAGCCATTTCAACAATTAAAGCAAGGGTGCAGCACCTTGGTCTCTTTTACGAACGAAAGTTCGATATTGTTCACCGGCATAATTTTAACGGGCCGTATGAGGCAAAAATGGACATAGACAGTCCGTCTCGGCGCACACTGAAAAGAATCCCCAATGGTTCTAAAGTTCTTGAATTCGGCTGCGGATCGGGGGCTCTTTTGAAAGAGCTAAGCAACAAATCCTGTAGCGTATGCGGCGTGGACCGGTTCACCCCTAAAGACGAAGATAAGATCACTTTTCCTTTTTACCAGTGCGACCTTAATTATGAAGAGTTCCCAATAGATCCTGGCGTTTATGATTATATACTTATGCATGATGTGCTTGAACATTTGGCGAAACCAGAGACTTTTCTTGAAAAAATTTACCTGGATTGCCATTTTTCTCCTGATGCAAAGCTGATTGCCAGCACTGGAAATATTGCGTTCTTTCCGATTAGAGCGATGCTTTTGTTTGGCCAGTTTAACTACGGAAAGAGGGGTATATTAGATATGACGCATACTCGTTTATTTACTTTTAAAACTTTTCAAAGACTATTTGAACAAGCGGGCTTTGACGTCGTATATATAGAAGGTATTCCAGCTCCCATTAAACTGGCGTTAGGTAATAATAATATCTCTGGCTGGATTACAGCCGTAAACAGGTGGCTGATTTATCTGAGTAGATCTCTTTTTTCATATCAGATTTATTTGGTAGCTAAACCTAAACGTTCATTGACGCAGTTACTGAAAGATGCAAGAGAAAAAGGCTATAAATCTTTTTATACCTAATGCTTTAATAGTAAAAAACAGGTATAGCATTGGGTCAAGCGGAGTATTTGTGTCGGGGCCTCTGGAGCAAATTCTTCGTGAGCTGTCTGCATAGGAACCTGACGTACCTCGATTGCATCCGGTTCCGTTAACGTACCAATTTCCGGAAAATTGATAAGTCGATCAGCAAATTTTTTAAGATCAATTTTACTCTGCATTCTCGCATGAGCGGCTCGACGCCCAGCGTCTTGACTGGTTTTGCTTGTGACTGTGCTTTTCAGTTTGCGAAGCTTCAGTTTCCTGAAATATCTTGTTTGTCGTCTCTATTGTTTTGGCGACATTGATTTTCATGACGCAGGGGTATGCCTGCATTGTCATGGTTTTTTTCATCAGCCAGAGAAGAGTGGTTGCGGAGGACGGGAAAGCAATTGACGGCTTGGTATAATTATAATTGGTACGTAATTGAATGCAGCGAACGTTGGCAGACAGTGTGGTGGTGCTTGATTTTGAGACGACGGGCTTGTCTCCGGAGTATGGTGACCGGGCTATAGAGATCGGTGCGGTGCTTCTGGAGCATGGGGTAATTGTTGACCGCTTCCAAAAGCTGATGAATCCCGGTTTCCGCATCAGCCGGTTTATTGAGGGTTATACCGGTATTACCAATGAGATGCTGAAAGGCCAGCCTTGTTGTGAAGAGGTGATGGTTGCGTTTTCGGAGTTTATAGCCGGTCATAATATTGTCGCGCACAATGCCTCTTTCGACAAGCGATTTCTGGATTTTGAGCTGAAACGGGCGAAACGGGAATATACAGGCGCTTGTTGCTGCTCGTTGCTTGTGTCAAGAAGGATGTATCAGGATGCTGTGAACCATAAGTTGCAGACATTGGTGACACACGTGGGCATCCCGGCGACCGGGACGTTTCACCGCGCACTGGCAGATGCCGAGATGACCGCGCATTTGTGGATAGCAATGATCGACCGGATTCGTCAGCAATACGGGATTTCAATGATTTTTTTTGACCAACTGAGTGGACTTTCAAGAGTCGACAAGCTCTATACGCACCGATATCTTACCTCTCTGGCAGAGGAATGTTAAGAATTATAGCTCAATGGCCCTGCTGAAGTTTCGGTACGGCGCAGATTTACGATATAACGTTTCTGAAAATGTTCGCTGCTGACTGGCTGCTCGATGCCGCAATCATGACGATCGAGCGTACGCATCGGGTAGAAAACCTGACGACTGATGAACTTGCTGCGATGCTGGCCGGAGCGGAACCGCCGTTGCTGTTCGACATTCGTAACGCTGAGGAGTACGAGAAAAGCCGTATCGCGACTGCTGTGCGTCTCGATCCAAATACCGGTACGGATGACTTCGCGGCTCGCTACGCCGCCCTTGTAACGAGTCGTGACCTTGTTTTTTACTGTTCGATCGGCCAGCGCAGTACGGAACTGCTCACACGGGTTGAGAGTGTGTGCCGGAAAGCGGGGGCGAAGAGTTGCCGCAACCTGCGCGGCGGCATCTTTCGCTGGTATAATGAGGGCAAGCCGGTCGTCGATGCCGGAGGTATGACGGACGATATCCACGGATACGATCCGATCTGGGCCGTGATGCTCGAACGGCGCCGGTAGCCATACTATGGGCAGAACGGCCTCTTGAGCAGGGCAAAGAGTTTTTGCTTGCCTGGGTCACTTTCATGGTCGAGTCCGAGACGGAGCTCTTCAAGATTGTCTCTCATCAGGAAGCTGCCGAAGAGGCGGTCCCAGACGGAGAGCATGCTGCCGTAGTTGGAGTCGTGCTCGCTTCTGAGCCTCGAGTGGTGCAGGCGGTGCATCATGGGGGAGGGGATGATGAGCCGGGCAAGACGATCCTGGGCGGGTGAAATGGAGATGTTGCTGTGGTGGAATTCGATGACCGGTGTCATGAAAAGCGAGTAGAGCAGGCTGTGTTCGATACCTGCACCCATCAGCATGAAGAGGGGGAGACGCAGCAGTTCCGAGATCAGAATTTCCAGAAAATGGAACCGCCAACTGCTGGTGACGTCGAGTATGGCATCGCTGTGGTGTATGGAGTGGAATCGCCAGAGCAATGCTGTTTCATGGTTGAGGCGATGCCAGAGGTACATCCACAGGTCGATGAGCAGGATGATCAGGATGGTTTTGGCGACAGGGTGAAGGGCCAGCATTCCGATTCCTGGCCAGACGTTTCTTGACCACTCCAGCATAAATGCCATGAGTATGCCTGATGGGAGCAGGATAAGCAGGTTGAGAGCGGCTACGGAGAGGTTGAGCTTTGCATGGAGAGAGCGGCGCTTCTCTGGGAAGAAAAAGGGGTTGAGACCCTCGATAATCCAGAGCAGTACTCCGCATGCAAGGGTTGTGCCATAAGAGAATATGCGGAGGTCGGGTATGGAAAAAAAGATTTCTGACATCATGAAAATTCTTCCTGTTATGCTATGGAAATGACCCCGCTGCTGTGGATGGTCGCTGCGATCCTTGTTATAACCGGTTTTGCCGGATTGGTGTTACCCGCTTTGCCGGGTATTATACTGATTTTTTCCGGTCTTGTGGTTGCTGCGTGGGCCGAGCATTTTGTTTATGTCGGATGGAAGACAATAACATTCCTTGCGCTGCTCGCGCTTTTTGCCTGGCTGATTGATCTGCTTTCCGGAGTGCTCGGCGCAAAAAAATTCGGTGCAAGCAGATATGCGCTTATCGGTGCGTCCATTGGAGCGGTTGGCGGACTGTTTTTCGGTATTCCCGGAATCGTTGCCGGCCCATTTTTTGGAGCGCTGCTTGGCGAATTGATTGCCCGTCGCTCTCTCAAGGATGCCGGTCTTGCTGCAATCGGTACCTGGCTCGGGCTTCTTGCCGGTTCAGCCATGAAAATCGCCATAGCGTTTACCATGCTCGCTCTCTTTATTCTTGTCCGTTTTCTGTGACTTTCTGAAAAATTAGCTATACAATAAAGTATTACAGTAATATATTGTGGCTTCGCTACAGTAGGCGAACTAAACATCCAACCATTTTTAAGGGAGAAAAAAACATGCAGACTATCTATGCTGACGGGGTTGCCAATATCACACTGATTGATGGTATTATCCGTCTTGATCTTGTCAATATTACACAGGTCGAAAAAGACAAAGCCAACATCCGCCAGGTTGGTGCACTTGCGCTTTCACTGCCCGGACTGCTTCGTACCCACGAGCAGCTTACACAGGCAATCAACAAGATGGTTGAAGATGGCATTCTGAAAAAAAATGACGCACAGCAGGTAGTCACGGACGGTTCATTTTCGGAATAAAAAAACCCCGGTAGTCAAGTTATGGAACCAGGGCCACGACTCCAATCCGTCAGGAGAAGAGGGTGGCCTTGCTCCGCTCTTGTTCGAGGGTGGCTGCAACATATTTTTGCAATTCCTGCACGCCCTTACATTCCCTCCCTTGTACTTCGATGTATCTCATTCAGTAGCCAGGTTGCTTCAAAGAGTATCATAAGAAAAAATGCGCATTCTTTTTGTTCATCAAAATTTTCCCGGGCAGTTCAAGTTTTTGGCGCCAGCCCTTGCTGCTGATCCTGCAAATCAGGTCGTGGCCATGAACATGCGAACCATTGCAGCTCAAAATTGGCAGGGCGTGAGGCTTCTCCCCTACACCTCAGAGAGGGGGAGTACGAAGGGCGTGCACCCCTGGGTAAGCGATTTCGAGACCAAGACCATCCGGGGAGAGGCTTGCTTTCGTGCAGCTTTGCAGTTGAAGGCTGATGGGTTCAGCCCGGAGGTCATTATTGCCCATCCCGGCTGGGGTGAAAGCCTTTTTTTGAAGGAGGTGTGGCCGGAGGCAAAACTTGGTATCTATTGTGAATTTTATTACCACGCAGAGGGCACTGATGTGGGGTTTGATTTGGAATTTCCATCAAAAAGTGATGCGGATGCCTGCCGGTTGCGTTTGAAGAACCTCAATAACCTGTTGCACTTTCAGGTGGCTGATGCGGGCCTTTCGCCGACAGCGTGGCAGAAGAGCACTTTTCCGGAACCCTTCCGCTCAGCAATCAGTGTGGTGCACGATGGCATCGACACCGAAGTTGTTGCGCCGAATACCAACATTGCGCTGACTCTCGGTGGTACTGTTGTGCTGACAAAAAAGGATGAGGTCATTACCTTTGTGAACCGCAATCTTGAGCCCTACCGGGGTTATCACATCTTCATGCGTGCCTTGCCGGAAATGTTGCGACGCAGGCCAACGGCACAGGTGCTGATTGTTGGTGGCGACAAGGTGAGTTACGGAGCAAAGTCAGAGAGCGGTCATACTTGGAAAGAGATCTTTGCCAATGAAGTGCGCCCGAAAATCAGTGACGCTGACTGGGCAAGGGTGCATTTTTTGGGAGGCATTCCATACTCGCAGTTTATTTCGCTTCTGCAACTCTCGACCGTTCATCTCTATTTGACCTATCCGTTTGTGCTCTCCTGGAGTCTGCTTGAGGCAATGAGTGCCGGATGCGCTATTGTGGCGAGCGATACCAGTCCGGTGCATGAAGCAATCCGACACAATGTAACCGGCCAGCTTGTCAACTTTTTTGATGTCGGGGGAGTGGCTGAGAAGGTGTGCGCCCTGCTCGACAATCCTGCCGAACGGTCAAGGCTCGGTACCAATGCCCGGGCTTATGCCAGAAGCAACTATGACCTGAAAAGCGTCTGCCTTCCCCGTCAGCTTGCATGGGTGAAGGGGTTGGCTGATGGAACTCTTCTTCCAACTCCTTGATCGGTCACAGGTTGTGCTGATTTTATGGAGTGTTCTCTGAGAGTTCAATCATTTGTACCGGGTGATTATTCATTCGCTACATGTTTTCTTTTTTTTGCATGATAACTCAATTTCCCTTGCAAGGGACTCTTTTTATTGTATAAATTGGATAATTTGAGTGCCTGTTTATGGTGTTGGTGATAGTGATAGGGGTTGGTGCATAACTCATTTTGAAACAAAGAACAAAATATATAACCGGGTTGATGTAATTTTGCGCCAACAGCGAAAGCCACGTCTTTTATGGGCAAATGTTTATTGCCTTATGGATTCTTCGAGCGGAGCGTCCCTCTCTGTGCGGGAAATGCTTCGTCAATTGGTCTGCTGCGGTTATGAGGTTGAAGTAATTGGCGCAACAGTTTTCGATGCTGAGAGTGGTATGTCGATTCTCCCGAAAAACTGGAAAAGGAGACTTGAGAAAACAGATATTCTTGAATTGGAAGATGCTCCACTTCTGCATAAGCTCCTCATGACCAGCAGCCACAAGCGGGATGCCATGACAGCCCTTGAGGAGGCGAAATGGTATGAGTTTTATCTCCATACGCTCGACATATTCATGCCTGATCTTGTCTGGTTTTATGGAGGCAGGCCTTTTGACTTTCTGATTTCCGACGAGGCCAGACACAGGGGAATTTCCGTTGCAGCTTATCTTGTTAATGGCAATTATACAAAAACCCGTTGGTGCAGGGACGTTGATCTTATTGTGACTGACAGCAAGGCAACTGCTGAGTATTACTTTTCGAAAAACGGGTTGGTATTGACTCCTGTCGGGAAGTTTATTGACCAGTCAGCAGTGGTGGCTGAGGAACATTTCCGCAGAAATGTCCTTTTCGTCAATCCCTCTCTTGAAAAAGGTGCCGTCATTGTGGTACAGATTGCGATGCAGCTTGAACGGCAGCGACCTGATATTCAGTTTGAGGTTGTTGAGTCGAGGGGTAACTGGTCAGCCCTGCTTCAGTATGTCAGCAAGTGTTCGGGTCATCAGCGAGATCGTCTGGAGAATGTTCTTGTGACCCGGCATACCCGGGAGATGCGGGCGGTCTATTCCAGGGCACGTCTCCTGTTGGCGCCATGCCTCTGGTGGGAGAGTGGATCAAGGGTTTTGGCGGAGGCGATGCTGAATGCCATTCCTGCAATTGTTACCGATAGAGGAGGGAACGCTGAAATGATCGGTGCGGGTGGTATAACCATAGCCCTGCCTGCAATCTATCATGAAAAGCCCTATACGAGGCTGCTTGAGCCTCAATTGCTGGATCTTTTTGTAGAGCGCATCATTGAATTCTATGACAACGAGTCACGGTATAACGAGTATGTCGTTTTGGCAAGGGAGGCCGGAGAGGCATTGCATAATACAGGTGACAGTACACGCAAGCTTTTTGAGGCATTTAACTCTTTGATTTCAGAGGATATGTAGAGCCATCGGCTTTACATGACAGTTCACTTGGTATATGATTATTGATATTTCCTAACCTAAACTTTAATCACGATCACACAAATGGATAATTCAACGTTTCTTTCAGGCGGCGGCGTGGTGTTGACCGATTTTGGCGGTCGTGATTCTGGCCGGAGTATTGCTTTGCAACAGGATGGCAAGATGGTTGTTGCCGGGGAGTCGAGTGGTGGTGGTGATGGCGGGTTTGCTGTGGTGCGATATAATGCTGACGGCAGTCTGGATGCAAGTTTTGGTGGCGACGGGAGAGTGACAACCGATTTTGGCGGCTTTGAGACTGCCTCAAGTGTTGCATTGCAAAGTGATGGCAAGATTGTTGTTGCCGGAGGTGCCCTTTCTTTTTCGACTGTCTGGTTTGATTTTGCCCTGGTGCGATATAACATAGATGGCTCTCTTGACACAACTTTTGATGGCGACGGAATGGTGACCACTGATTTTGGTGGTTGGGATAGAGTTGGAAATGTGACGATTGATTCAGATGGCAGAATTCTGGTTGCGGGCTATACCGGCGTTACCGCAAGTGGTGGAGGTGATTTTGCCCTGGTGCGATATAACAACACTGGATCGCTTGATGCGACTTTTGGTACAGGAGGCAAGGTCATCACCGATTTAGGGGGCGAGGATTATGCCAATAGTGTTGTGGTGCATCAAGGTAACAAGATTGTGGTGATTGGAGAAACAGCGATCAGCTCCAGTGGAGCGAGTGATTTTGCTCTGGTGAGGTATAACGATGATGGAACGCTTGATAGCTCTTTCGGTGTGGGCGGCCAGGTCATTACCGATTTTGGTCTCCGTGATTTTGCAAGCAGCGCAACAGTGCAATCGGATGGCAAGATTATTGTTGCAGGGTGGAGTGATTCCAGTGCCGGTGGCAGTGGATCTGAAGATGTTGTTCTGGTACGATACAACACAGACGGCTCTCTGGATGCCAGTTTCGGTACTGACGGCAAGATTGTTACTGATTTTGGTGGCGGTGAGAGCGCCTCAAGTGTAACCTTGCAGCCTGACGGCAAGATTGTGGTCACTGGTGAGAGCACTCCCCTCGGCAGTAGCGGAGGTAATGATGTTATTGTCGTGCGTTATACTGCTGATGG
>CAIQGA010000065.1 GCA_903871235.1 uncultured Chlorobiaceae bacterium | reverse complement strand
GGCAGATGTTACCGGAGCCAGCGAAAATGTAGCAGGAGGAGGGAGTTTCCTTCCACCAACTAACAAAATAAAAAATCCCTGATAGCAGATTGGGCGCTTTGACAATCGATGTAATATCAACTGCAAATCACGAAACTATATATTTTCATCATTCTCCTGCTTTTCATTATTGACATTCAAGTGCTCCTAAATACCTGTAAATGAAACGTCTCCTCTTCTTTTTCTATGCGCTACTGTTTACGGGCATTTTTATTTTTACACCAATACTTTCCTTTGCTGCTAACAGTGGGGTTCCACCGGTTATTTTCGGGATAAGAGGACGAATTTTAAATGGGTATTTGCTTAAATTTTTCATAGCTCAATTCATTACGATATTTATCAGTTTGACCGATAGATATATGAATCTTCGATGAAAGATCCGTTAATTGTATTTCTTGAGAATCTGGTTCCAGGAATTCCATTACCAGAGCTTATTGCGTACTTAAAAAGTTGCGCAATTTCATGAGTTGTGTTTGCAACGGTTATATCATGCAAAGATATTACCTCTTCTTCATCAAGAGCGGCATTATTTGCATTAACTACTTTTCTGTAATATTCACGAGGTCCCAAGAGTGCCACTAAAGGTGATACTATAATGAGTTGCCATGCTTTATCCTCTGCAATATAAAACCAAAATGCGCTTGTTACCTGGGCGTTTTCAGCATCAAGTCTTTCAATAAGCTTTAAGCCTGCTTTTATCATAGAGCTTGAAAGGCTCTCCATTACCAAAATGTCTTTAGCCATGTCAAAATTCCTGATTGATTATTTATAATTGCATCATAAAGGTCTTTTGCTTTATTTTCTTCGATAATATTTTCATATCGAGTTTTCTCGTTCCAGTCTTTTGCTATAGACCAGTTAAGTTTAAAGTCGGTATCTTGCTTTTCTTTTTCATTGAGTTTTTGTTTTAAGCCAGCGACGCCTAATAAATCTGTAAGTTTATGAGTATAACTTTTATTGGCTAACTCAAAATTTGGAAAATCATGTTGTTGTACTTGTTTTGCAATACATGCTTTAATGGCGCATTCGAGTGCATATCCAGCAAGGTAATATGCTCCTTGATAGCATTCAGCATCAAGAAGTATTTTAGCCTCCTTAATCCTGATTTCAACAAGTTCTTCCAGGTTATTTTTGTTCATAAGAGCTTGAGCCCCATGTTGCCTACTTATAATACTGATTTACGTAACCGATTTTCTGAAAACCTCTTCCGCTATGGTAACGCCATTTTCTAATTCAACTTTTCTGCAAACGGTCGATATATCCCTGTTCTTACATTCCCAATCCATCACACCGCCCTCACCTGCCCACTCCCCTCAATAATCCATTTATACGTCGTCAACTCTTTCAGCGCCATCGGCCCCCGTGCGTGGAGCTTCTGCGTGCTGATGCCGATCTCTGCGCCAAGTCCGAACTGTGCGCCGTCGGTGAAAGCGGTCGAGGTGTTGGCATAGACCACCGCCGCATCGACCCGTTTGAGGAAGATGGCCGTTGTTTCTGGGTCGGTCGAGATGATCGCTTCGCTGTGGCGGGAGCTGTAGCGGGCAATATGCTCAAGCGCCTCTTCAAGGGATGAAACGGTTTTCACCGACATCTTCAGGGAGAGAAATTCGGTACCGAAGTGTTCCGGCTCAGCCCTGTTCAGCAGCGCATCAGGGTAGAAGCCTTGCAGCGATTGGTAAGCCGCTTCATCGGCAAAGAGCACCACCTGTTTTTCCTTGAGAGGCTCTATCAGTGCAGGGAGGTCACCGAGACGTTCCTGGTGGACCACCAGCGTATCAAGGGCGTTGCAGACGCTGGGACGGCGGGTTTTGGCGTTAAAGATAATCTGCTTGCCGAGGTCAAGATCGCCGCTTTTGTCGAAATAGGTGTGCACAATGCCTGCGCCGGTTTCGATAACGGGAACTTTGGCGTTGTCGCGCACAAAGTCGATCAGCTTCTGGCTTCCTCTCGGGATGATCATGTCGATGTAGCCTACGGCGTTGAGCATGACGGCGGCGGCCTCCCGTTCTGCGGGCAGCAGGTAGATGGTGTCGGGGTTGATTCGGTGCTCCTTCAGGACGGAGTGAATCAGCTCAACAATCGCAATATTTGAATACATGGCATCACTTCCGCCCTTCAACACCGTAGCATTGCCCGATTTCAGGCAGAGGGCGAAGACGTCGAAGGTGACGTTTGGCCGTGCTTCGTAGATAATGCCAATAACGCCAATAGGAACGGTCACCTTTTTCAGGTTAAGGCCGTTGGGCAGCACACGCGCTTCAAGCAGGGAGTCGAGCGGAGAGGGGAGTGAGGCCACATTACGGATATCGGCGGCAATGGCGTCAAGGCGCGAGGCGTTGAGCAGCAGCCGGTCAACCATCGGGTCTGCAGGGTCCATCCGTTCGATATCCTTCTGGTTAGCCTGGAGAATGGCCTCCTGGTGAGCGGGTATGCTGTCGGCAAGGGCGCAGAGCAGGCTATTGATCGTTTCATCAGTGAGGGTGATGATCTCCCGGCTTGCCTGCTGGACGGCGCGGAGCTGTTTCGTTATCGTTTCCTTCATGCTGGACGGAGTTCAGGAGGTTATATAGAGGTAATCGTAATGAATCAGGGGTTTCTGATCTTGCAGCCCCATGATTGCCAACGTTTTTTCGGAGCTGTATTGCGCCATGCCGTAGCCGATGATCGTTCCGTCTGTGGCACATATCTTGATAATATCGCCCTTCAGGAATCGTCCTTCAACTGACTCAATACCGACCGGTAGCAGGCTGTTGGCGCGATCTCCTGCCACCAGCGCCATTTCAGCGCCCATGTTGACACTGACCGCTCCCTTTTCCATTCCTTCGCTATTGGCAATCCACCGTTTCGGCCCGTGGGTTGCTTTTTGCGGCAAAAATTTTGTGCCGTTTTGCTCTCCTTCAAGAATTGAGAGGAGAATATCGGGAGTGCGTCCGTTGGCGATATGAACGGTGATGCCGAGGCGTGAAAGTTTTTGTGCGATGTGGCACTTGGTCAGCATTCCCCCTCTACCGAATTCAGATTTTCCCGGTTGGATATACTGGTGGAAATGTTTGGTCGAAGGGTCAATAACCGGGATGATGGTGCCGTTGCCGGTTTTCATGTCGAAGAGACCATCAACATGTGAAAGAATAATGTAGCCCTCAACATCCATCATGGAGGCAATAAGTCCGGAAAGCTCATCGTTGTCGGTAAACATCAGCTCGGTCACCGAAACGGCATCATTCTCATTAACGACGGGAATGATATTCTGCTGCAAGAGGGAGCTGAAGCAGGTCTGCATATTGAGGTAGTGCAGACGGTCGCTGAAATCGCTCTTGGTGACAAGGATTTGCGCCGTCACCAGTCCGTGTTCCGCAAAGAGTTCGTTGTAGGTGCTGATCAGCTTGATCTGCCCTGTCGAGGCGAGTACCTGCCGGGCCGCCACCGGAGCGATCGTGCCTGAGAGTTTGACTACCGAACGGCCAGCGCCGACGGCACCCGATGAGACAAGGATAATCTGGATTCCCTGTTTCTGCAGTTCAGCAATCTGGGTAGTCAGTTGCTGGAGAATTTCAAGGTCAAGCTCGCCATTTTTGGTGGTAATAACGTTGGTGCCGACTTTGACGACTATTTTTTTATAGAGAGGATTGAGTAACTGTTTCATGTGTTAGTGAACCTGTTCCTGACTGAAAAATGCAACCTCGCAACGCCGATGATCATCAGCCGCAAGGAGACGAGTGTAATGGCATTGAACCCTTTACCGAACCAACATTGTACCTGTAACGGTATCTGCCGCACTCCTAAACAGGAAGTGGAGGCAGCACCTTAAGCCATAGAGAGAGCAAGGTAAAATTCAGCCCAAGGAAAATAAAAAGTTTACTGCTTTTTTGTGCAAAACGAGTGGTTTTACGAAACTAATTTTCTACGCCGATTGTTCGCTCTAAGGTATGTGTAATTATGCGTATTTTTAATCTTGTTTTTACTTTAATGGGGGTTGATTATGTCACTGGAGCAGGCGAAATTGTTTGTCGAAAGGCTTAAAACGGACTCGGCTTTTTGTCAGAAGGTGAGGGGGTTTGTGCAAGGATCGGGCTATGACTGCACCTTGAGCGAAATCAGGCAGGCGGAGTGGGAGGCTTTGATGCACTGCGAAAACGAGCACTGCACGATTTCAACAAATTTTGTCAAGGAGGGTCATTGTCCTTATGTTTCAAAGCCTCATGGCTATGAGCACTGGGTTGGGTAGAAGGTCTCCTTCTGTTGTAACGACCGTTTGACCAACTGCAAAGGTTGGTCACGCGGGGTTTGTTCTGGCAGTTAGGGCTCGCGTCTTAGCCATCTCGCCAGCCATGTCGGACGATGCGAAAGAGAAGACTTCTGCGTTAGCATTTTCCCTGCATAATTCAGTTGTCTTTTTATCATCGGGTACTACGACCGTAACTATCGGAAAGGCATTTTCAGCGGCAATTATGACCTTGTCGATATTGTGGGCTCTCTCAAGGATCAGATGCGGATTGATCCGATCAGTCTCAACAATGTCAGGCAAATACAACTGCAATTTCATTAGGAGGTTTTATGGGACTACTGGATGGTGTACTTGGTAACGCATCGAAAATCGACCCCGCAAAAATTCAGCAGGAATTTAGCCAGATTCTTGCGCCGGGAGAACGTGTTGAGCATGCGTATCAACTCATTCGTGATTATTTTGTTTTTACCGACAAACGCTTCGTCTTGGTCGAAAAGCAAGGATTGACGGGGAGCAAAGTTGAGTACCACTCAATTCCATACAAGAGCATTACGCATTTTAGTGTTGAGACTGCTGGCACATTTGATTTAGATGCTGAACTAAAAATCTGGATTTCGAGCACCGCCGAGCCAATTCAAAAGCAATTCAATAAAAAGCTAAGCATCTATGAAGTGCAAAGCGTTCTTGCGAGCTATGTCCTCAAATAGCTCGCCT
>CAIQGA010000064.1 GCA_903871235.1 uncultured Chlorobiaceae bacterium | reverse complement strand
ATTGAGTATACGGATCTGACGCCGAAAGAGTTTGCTGTGAAGATGCAGGGGTTTACTGAAAACTTGGAACGGATGTTCAAGGAGTCGGGTGAGCTGGAGCAGGAGATAAGAAAACAGTTGGAGGGGGTGAGGTATGCGTAAGTGGGTAACAAGAAAACTCGGCAATGAAATTGATTTTCTGACTGGGTTTCCCTTCAAAAGCGTTGGTTACTTGAATGAAGGGATAAAACTTCTTCGAGGAGATAATATTGCGCAAGGAAAACTGTCTTGGGGTGATGCCAAAATGTGGCCAATATCAGAACAAAAAGCTTATAAAATCTTCGAACTGCAGGAGTCTGATGTTGTTCTCGCGATGGATCGACCTTGGATTGATGCAGGCTTAAAATATGCAGCTATCTCAAAATATGATTTACCCTGTTTGTTGGTACAACGAACTGCAAGATTAAGAGGCAAGGATCATCTGGATACAAAGTTCCTTAAGTATGTAATAGGGGGCCCTCAGTTTACTCAATACATTCAATACATCACAACAGGGTCTATTGTTCCACACATCAGTGGCGAGCAGATCAAAGACTTCAGTCTTCAATTACCGCCTCTCGACATTCAGAAAAAAATAGCCGCAGTCCTCACCGCCCTCGACGCCAAAATCGACTGCAACAACCGCATCAACGCCGAACTTGAGGCGATGGCCAAAACCCTCTACGACTACTGGTTCGTGCAGTTCAACTTTCCCGACCACAACGGCAAGCCCTACAAATCCTCCGGCGGCAAAATGGTCTATAACTCGACACTGAAACGTCAAATCCCTGCGGGGTGGGAGTCTGCACCACTTTCAGAGTGGATTGCGTATGATAAAACAGGTGACTGGGGAAAAGAGTCAATCGAGGGGAACTACACGTTACAAGTTGAATGCATACGTGGTACCGACATCAATGGCTTGAATGGGACTGGTGCCATAGCAGCACCTACCCGCTTCATACTTAAAAAAAATAAAGGTAAAATCCTTGTGCCTTTTGACTTCGTCATAGAAATATCTGGCGGAAGCCCTACCCAATCAACGGGTCGAATGGCATTTATTCTACCTGAAACGATAAAGAGATTTGCGTACCCAATCATCTGTTCAAACTTCTGCAAAGCGATATATCTAAAAGACAACTCCTATTTTTTTAACTTTGCCTACGAATGGCAGTCTGCATACGACAACAAAATCTTGTTTGGCTGGGAAGGAAAGACCAGCGGGATAAAAAACCTGTTGTTTAATGCCTTCGTGAGTAAATATATCGTGTGTAAGCCACCTCAGAAATTTGCTCAGAGATTCTTTGAGTTTGTCAGTCCATTGCAAATTAAGAAGCAAAAGCTGTTGCAGGAAAATGAGACACTTGAAGCCTTACGCGACTGGCTCCTGCCCATGCTGATGAATGGCCAGGTCGCGGTGGTGTAGAGAGCTGATGATGTAAATGCGCTGTAAACGAATTGAAGCAGGGAAGGGTTTCATCTGATGTCTCCTCATCCAAGTCTGTCAGTGCCGGGGGGAATCAGGTCGCTGATCAGAAAGGAGGCATAAACGTAACGCGATATATGATTAACGGCTCTCCGCAGGTTTTAATGGAAAAGAATTTTCATTTTACTGCGCCGTTAGATTGTCATATCCAGCTTACCACAGTAAAAGAGGATCCTTGTTCGATAGCTTTCGAAGCCTCGAAACCCT
>CAIQGA010000063.1 GCA_903871235.1 uncultured Chlorobiaceae bacterium | reverse complement strand
GGTACAGGTGCCCCTTGAGGTGGATCGGGGCGTCAAAGCGGTGAACGGGACAGTGCATAAATTTGGGGTTTACCTGCTGCAAATCGGGCAAGCGAAACTGTATGCAACGACATGGTGCAGGTAAGTTTTGCTCGTGAATGCTCTCTTTATTGGCTGTTTGAGCCTGCTCATGATGGCCGAGCCAAGGGGGTAGGATGAAAAAAAAAATAGTTACAGGCGGTGTAGTGTTTTTTTTTGAAATGAATATGCAAATACTTAGTATAAAACAGTAGTAGCGATGTGTTTTGTTTTTTTTGAATTTAAAGGAGCTGAAAAAATGAAAAAGAGATTGTTATTGCCTTTGTTGTTCGCTGGTCTGTGGGCTACACCAGCGATGGCCGCACCTTACGTCAGTGTTTCGGCGGGTTTGGGATTGCTTAATAATTCTGATGGGACGAGAGCGGTCGGTAGTAGAAATGATGCTATTGAGTACAATACGGGAGTTCCGATTGGTGTTGCGGTTGGTTATAAGGTCGATGAGTTTCGTGTTGAGGGGGCTATCGGCTATCAGTCTCACAGCATAGATAGAGCGTGGGATGGTAGTGCAATGGTTGCCGTAACGGATTCTGATATTTCCATCTGGTCGTTTATGGCCAATGGTTATTATGATATCTCAATAAAGGATTCCTCAGTCTCTCCATACCTGACGGCAGGTCTTGGTTTTGCTTCAATTGACGGAAATCATGGCGGCTCTTCTTCAACTGAGTTTGCCTGGCAGCTTGGTGCCGGTGTTGGTATCAAGGCGTCAGAGAACGTTGTTGTTGATCTTGGCTATCGTTATTTCAAAACAGCAGATGTCAGTGCTGAGATTGATGGGATACCCACGGATTTGAGTATTTCCGGCAGCAACATCCTTGTTGGCGCAAGGTACAGCTTTTAAGATTACCTCTCTTTTCCAAATTGATCTTTCCGGCAGGGGGTTTCGCTCCTGCCGGTTTTTTTGTGATCAGCGGGTCAGGTCACCGTATACAAGATCCTTTTGAGGCCATGTAAACCCCTCCTTTTGTACACCGGTCAGCGAATAATTGTAGAGATGGTTGTTGGTGCTCACATAGCAATCGTTATCGGCACCGCCCACAACTCCACCGATCTCAAATTGCAGGGGGATAAAAAGATATTGATTCAAGGTGACCAAATCCCTGACGGTAACACCACGTTGCGAGCCGGAGTATGATGCGAGTAATCTGCCGTGGGCAACGGCCACATCGGTATAGATAATTCCAGCATCAGGAAACGTCATAACTTTCAGGAGAGTTCCGTTGATTCCATAACGGTATAACCTGTTGGCGGATGCGAGGTAAAGATCATTATTGGTGCCCGCAGCAATCCCATTGATCGTGAAGTTGACAGGAAAAAAAGCGAGTTGATTGAGAGCCAGATCGCGGACAGTGAACCCTTGTTGAGAGCCAGTATAGGAGGCATAGACACGGTCACCCCGGACGGCGATATCGGTATAGTTTATACGGGCATCAGGAAATTGCATATCCCTGATCAGAGCGCCACTGATCGAGTAGTTGTAAATATGGTTTTTGCTTACCATATAGAGATCATTGTTCGGGCCGGCGGCAATGCCATTGACGGGATGTGGAGTCTGGATAAATGAGACCTGTTGCAGGTGTAATGTTCGTTTGGTAACCCCCTGCTGGACACCGTTATATGCGGCAAAAAAGTTGTTCGCATGGGCAATTCCCGTTACGCTCAAAAAGAGGGCTAACAGGGCGGTAACCGTAAAGAGTTTTGTAAGACCAAATTTTCTTTTCATTTACCCCTCCCTTGTTTTAATATTATTATAGATAATTGTTGCGTGACAGAGTGTTTAACAGTGTCAATGTAAAAAACGGATTCCGATTATTAATAAAACAAGGTCGAAAATACGTATTAATTTTGTTCGGTATGAGGTGTCTGGGGATATCTCGTCAAGAAGAGTTAAATTCTCGTGGATTGTCAACAAAGCTCTTAAACTTATGAACGAACGTTTTTTTTTGAAGCTGCTGCTTGCCCTTTTTGCCGGGCTCATGGTGGCTGAAGTGGGGTGGTTGCGCTTTTTGGCCTTCGTCTTGAGCTGATTCTGCTCTGCTTTATTGTTGCGGCGGCTTTGATCGGCAGTGCCTTTGTTGTG